>JAUXPG010000423.1 GCA_030683915.1 Gemmobacter sp. | reverse complement strand
GGGGGGGGGGGGGGGGGGCGCCCCCCCCCCCCCCCCCCACCCCCGGCCTCAAGGGGGCTTGCCGCCCCCTTGAGAAACCCCCATCCCCCCCGGACGACCGGGGAACGGGTGTAAGGCAAAGGGGCGCGCGCGCGTGACGGGGCAATTCCTGAGTTTCGAAGGCATCGACGGGTCGGGCAAATCCACCCAGGCGCGGATGCTGGCGGCGGCGCTGCGCGCCGAAGGGCGCGATGTGGTGCTGACCCGTGAACCCGGCGGCAGCCCCGGCGCCGAGGAAATCCGCCGACTGGTGCTGGAAGGCGACCCGGCCCGGTGGTCGCCTGAAGCCGAGGCCCTGCTGTTCACCGCCGCGCGCCGCGACCATCTGGAGCGCACGATCCGCCCGGCGCTGGCGCGCGGCGCGATCGTCATCTGCGACAGGTTCGCCGATTCCACGCGGGTGTATCAGGGGGTGACGCGCGGCGATCTGCGCGCGCTTGTCGATTCGCTGCACGGGCTTGCCATCGGGGTGGAACCCGACCTGACATTCCTCATCGACATTGACCCCACGTTGGGTCTGGCCCGGGCGCAGGCGCGCGCCGGGGCCGAACAGCGGTTCGAAGATATGGGCCTTGCCATGCAGGCCCGCATGCGCGCGGCGTTCCTTGATCTTGCCGCTGCCCAACCTTTGCGCTTTCGGGTGATCGACGGGGCAGGTGAGGCGGCAGAAGTGGCCTCACGGGTGCGTGGAGTCCTGGGCGCGCTCTGGCCCTGAGCGCGCGGCGCCCCTATATTGGCAAGACCGCAGGGAGGTGCGCCATGATGAACCTGTTCGCCCGCAAGCCGATGACGATGGTATCCGCCGCCGAGGCGCTGCCCGGCCGGCCCGACCCGATTCCCACCGCCGAGACACATTTCCTGTCCGGCCTGCCGCTGAAATCGCCGGTTCCCGCTGGCATGGCGTGGGCGATGTTCGGGATGGGGTGTTTCTGGGGGGTGGAACGCGTGTTCTGGAAGCTGCCCGGCGTCTGGTTGACGATGGTCGGCTATGCGGCGGGTCACACCCCGAACCCGACCTACAAGGAAGTGTGCACCGGCCTGACCGGTCACAACGAAGTGGTGCGCGTGATCTTCGATCCGGCCGTGGCGCCTTATGAGAACCTGCTGCGCACCTTCTGGGAAAACCACGACCCGACCCAAGGCATGCGCCAAGGCAATGACACAGGCACGCAGTATCGCAGCGGCATCTATTGCGCCGATGAAACCCAGCGCGAGGTGGCCGAGGCCAGCCGCGCGCTCTACCAGCACCGGCTGATGCGCGCCGGGCGCGGAGCGGTGACGACCGAGATCTTGCCCGCCCCCACGTTCTACTTTGCCGAGGACTATCACCAGCAGTATCTGGCCAAGAACCCCGACGGCTATTGCGGCATCGGCGGCACCGGGGTCAGTTGCCCGATCGGCCTCGGGGTCTGACCGATTGACGCATGATGTGATCGTGCTGGGCGCCGGGCCTGCGGGGTCGGCGGCGGCAGTGACGGCGGCGCGGGCCGGCCTGCGCGTGGCGCTGGTCGACCGCGCGATGTTCCCGCGCGACAAGTTGTGCGGCGGCGGCATCACCGGGCGGGCACAGGGGTTTCTGGCGCAGGTGTTCGGCCCGCTGCCTGACGGGCTGATGCGGCCGGTCGGGTTCATGCGGCTGTCGCACAACGGGCAGGATCTGGGCACCCTGACCTGCGATCCGCCCTTCGGCACGACCATGCGCCACCGCTTTGACGCCGCACTGCGCGACATCGCACTGGCCGCGGGCGCCGACGACCACGCCGGGCGCCGCGCCGCCCGGGTCGAACCTGCGACCGGGCGGGTCACGCTGTCATGCGGCACCGTGCTGCAGGCCCCGGTGCTGATCGGGGCGGACGGGGTGCATTCGGCCACCGCGCGCGCCTTGTGGGGCCGCGCGCATGACCCGGCGCGCGTGGCCTTCGCGCTGGAGGTCGAGGCCCCGCCCCGCCCCGGCCCCGATGTGCTCGACATCGACCTTGGCGCGGCGGACTGGGGCTATGGCTGGGCCTTTCCCAAGGACGGCAGCCTGACGCTGGGTGTGGGCGGGCTGGCCCCGCGCAACCCCGACCTTGCCGCGCGGCTGGCGGCCTATCTTGCAGCGCATGGCGCGCCCGAGGGGCTGCGCGTCAAGGGTCACCACCTGCCGTTCGGTGAGGCCAAGACCACACCCGGCGAAGGCCGCGTGCTGCTGGCAGGCGATGCGGCGGGGCTGGTCGACCCGATCACCGGCGAAGGCATCGGCTGGGCGGTGCATTCGGGCCAGCTTGCAGCACTGGCTGCGGTCCGCGCCCTGGCCGCAGACGCGCCCGGCGCGGCACTGGGGCATTACACCACCGCGCTGGCCCCCGCGCTTGAGGAACTGCGCCGCGCCCGACTGTTGCGCGCCATCATCTACGCGCGCCCGCTGCGCGCCGGTTTCGCGCGGATGCTGGCCCGCCATCCGGTCGTGCAGGCGCGGTATCTCGATCTGATGCAGGGGCGGCGCGATTATGCCGACATTCGCCTCGGGTCCGTGTTTCGCGCGCTGCGCCGCAGCCTTGCCGCCGGGCTTGACCGCGCCCGCCCCCCCGGCTAAGGCCGCGCCTAGCCCTGCCTGCCGTGCATCGCCTTCGGCGCCTGCTGCCTGTGCCGCCCAACCCCGGAAAGCCATTCCCATGCCCACCTTCTCCGCCCTTACCACCCTGCCGGGACAGGACGCCGCCGAAGCCTTGGCCGAGGCGCTGGAATCTCTGACCCCCGAACCCTCGGGCGTGGGGGTGTTCGAAATCGAGGATGGCTCGGGCCTGTGGGAAGTTGGCGCCTATTTCCTTGAACCGCCGGACCGCACGATCCTGCTGCTGCTCTCCACCGCGTTCGGGGCCAACCCCTTTGTCCTGTCCGAAATCCCGGAAATCGACTGGGTTGCCAAGGTGCGCCGCGATCTGGCCCCGGTCGAGGCCGGGCGGTTCTGGCTTTATGGCAGCCATGATGCCGCGACTGTGCCCCAAGGCGTGATCCCGCTGCAGATCGAGGCGACCGTTGCCTTTGGCACCGGGCACCACGGCACCACGCTGGGGTGCCTGCGGGCGGTGGACCGGCTGGCACAGGGCGGGATGGTTGCGCGCAACGTCGCCGACATCGGGTCGGGAACGGGCGTGCTGGCGATGGCGGCGGCGCGGCTGTGGCCCGAGGCGGCGGTCATCGCCTCGGACATCGACGAGGTGGCGGTCGAGGTGGCCTTGGCCAATGCCGAAATCAACGCGCTGGCCGACCGGGTGCCGTGTGTTGAGGCGGCAGGGTTTGACCACCCCGAACTGGCGGCGCGCGCGCCCTATGATCTGATCTTTGCCAATATCCTGAAAGGCCCGCTGATCGAACTGGCCCCCGCCATGGCCGCGCATGCCGCGCCGGGGGGCATCCTTATTCTGTCGGGCTTGCTGGTGACGCAGGCGGCGGATGTGACGGCGGCCTATGTTGCCGCCGGATTTACCCTGACGGCGCGCGAAGATATCGGTGACTGGGCAACCCTGGTGCTGACGCGCAGCTGATCGCCGCCGCGAATTCGCCATCGCCGGGCCACAAAACCGTCGCGATCCCGTGCAAGCGTTCATCTTCCTTGTCAGGGAAGCTGTGTGATGGTCGATGAAAACCGGGTGGATTTCCAGCAACGCGTAACCCGCATCGAACGGGCGCATGTCTCCGGTCTTGGGTTCGAGGCCGTGGGCACACTGGGCCGGTCGCATTACACCCGGCGCAAGGGCTGGCGTGTGCCGCTGATGGGCCCGGTTCTGGTGCTGATGGCGCTGATCACCCTGCTCAAGGCGCTGATCCACGTGCGGCTGGGCGGCGACCTGTATCAGGTTCGGGTCGATGCGATGTGGGCCGGGCAGGGGCTGGAATGGCTGGGCGCGCTGGTGATGCAGCCCGATCCGCTGACCATCTGGCTGTCCACGCATATCGGTGCGCTGATCTGAGCTTAAGCCCCGGTTGCGGGCGCGGCCGGAACTCAACCTCTTGAAAAGACAAAGGCCGCCCCGATGCCTCGGTGCGGCCTGTCCTCGGATACCCTTTCGGGTGCGCGGTCCCTTAATGGGTGCGGGCAGAGATGGTCTCGATGTCGCCGCGGCACAGGCCGATGTCGTCAAGCTCGCGGTCCGAGAGCTTGGCAAGGGCGTTGCGGGTGACGCGGGCGTCGTTCCAGCCGGCGAATGCCGCCGCCATGGAAGCCACGAGGCTGCTCAGCCGGCCCCCGAAGAAACCCTGAGCCGGGCGGGAGGTGTCGAAAGCGGCCATTGGAGTGATCCTTCACAAACTGCATGTTTTCGAAGCATTTCGCTTCATGCATAGCCAAATAGGCATGCTGCAGGTGCAAAGCAAGCGCGGCGGACTCATGCCCGTCTTGCGTTCTGTGCATGGCTGGTGCAGCCGCGCCGCCGCCATGTAAACAAGGCGAATCCCGAAGGCAAGAAAGGTCGCGGACCGCACACGCACGGTCGTTTCTGCGTCGCGGCATTCACGCGCACGTGCATTCCGCTTGGCGGCTGTTCCCCTTTCGTGCTAGCGTCGGGAAAACGGCAGGGGCAGGCAGAATGCGGGTAATGGGCATCGACCCGGGGTTGCGCAACCTTGGTTGGGGCGTGATCGATGTGGCGGGCAGTCGGCTGACCCACGTTGCGAACGGCATCTGCCATTCCGAATCGGGCGACCTCGCAGACCGGCTGTTGTCGCTGCACACGCAGTTGACGGCCGTGATGCGGCAATGGGCGCCGGAGGCAGCGGCGGTGGAACATACCTTCGTCAACAAGGACGCGGTGGCGACGCTGAAACTGGGGCAAGCGCGCGGCATCGCCCTGCTGGTTCCCGCACAGGCCGGGCTGACGGTGGGCGAATATGCCCCGAACGCGGTGAAGAAAACCGTGGTCGGCGTCGGCCACGCCGCCAAGATGCAGGTGGATCACATGGTGCGCCTGCATCTGCCCGGTGTGGTCATCGCAGGGCCCGACGCCGCCGATGCGCTGGCGGTGGCGATCTGCCACGCGCATCACCTGCAATCCGCGGGCCGTCTGGCGGCCGCGCTGCAAAGGGCCGCGGGATGATCGGCAAGCTGTCGGGCGTGGTGGACTGGAAGGGGGATGGCGTGGTCATCCTTGACGTGCGCGGCGTGGGGTATGAGGTGACGGTCAGTGACCGCACCCTTGCGGGCCTGCCGCCTCCGGGACAGGCGGCGGCGCTTTATACCGATCTGGTGGTGCGCGAGGATCTGCTGCAACTGATCGGCTTTCCCACCTTGCTGGACCGCGAAAGCTATCGGCTGCTGACCACGGTGCAAGGCGTGGGGGCCAAGGCGGCGCTGGCCATGCTGGGCACGCTGGGGGCCGAAGGGGTGGCGCGGGCCATTGCGCTGGGCGATGCGCGGGCGCTGCAATCGGCGCCGGGCGTGGGGCCCAAGCTGGCGCAGCGGGTTGTGCTGGAACTCAAGTCCAAGGCGCCGGTGCTGATGGCGCAGGGCGGGCGGATGTCCGCCACCGCCAGCGCCGACGATGTGGTGATCGAACCCACCCCGGCCCCCGCCGCCCGCAAGGCCAAGGCCGCGCCACCGCCCGATCCGGTTGCGCTGGCCAGTGCCGACGCGTTGTCCGCGCTGGCCAATCTGGGCTACAGCCACGGCGACGCGGCGGGGGCCGTGGCACAGGCGGCAGGCGAGGGCGCGGCCGACACCGCCTCGCTGATCCGCGCCGCGCTCAAGCTGCTGCAACCGCGCGGCTGACGCTCCCCTGCACCGCCCGCCCCTTGCACCCCGCCTGCACGCCCCCATATCGCTAGTCGAGGAAAGGAGGGCACGCGGATGAGCGGCTACGGCAAGACGGCAATTTTGATGGCGGCAATGACGGCCCTGTTCATGGGCCTCGGCGCCCTGATCGGCGGCACGCAGGGCGCCCTGATCGCGCTTGCGGTCGCGGCGGCGATGAACGTCTTTGCGTGGTGGAATTCCGACAAGGCGGTGCTGTCGATGACGGGCGCCCGCGTCGCTGACGAGCGCACGGCGCCGGGCCTTGTGCGGATGGTGCATGATCTCGCCGACCGCGCCGGAATGCCGCGCCCGGCGGTGTATCTGATCGACACCGACCAGCCCAACGCCTTTGCCACCGGCCGCAATCCGGAAAACGCCGCCGTCGCCGCCACCGCCGGCCTGCTGCGCGCCCTGTCGCCCCAAGAGGTGGCGGCGGTGATGGCGCACGAACTGGCCCATATCCGCAACCGCGACACGCTGGTGATGACCGTCACCGCGACGATGGCGGGCGCGATCTCGATGCTTGCCAATTTTGCCTTCTTCTTTGGCGGCAATGACCGCGACCGCCCCGGCGGCATGATCGGCACGATCCTTTTGATGATCCTTGCACCGCTGGCGGCCGGTCTGGTGCAGATGGCCATCTCGCGGTCGCGGGAATACGAGGCGGACCGGCTCGGCGCGCAAATCTGCGGCAACCCGCAATGGCTGGCCTCGGCGCTCAAGCGGATCGACGCGCTGGCCCGGCGGATCGACAACCCCGCCGCCGAACGCAATCCCGCCACCGCGCATATGTTCATCATCAACCCGCTGCACGCGCACGCCCACGACCGCCTGTTCGCCACCCACCCCAGCACCGCCAACCGGGTCCGGGCGCTGGAGGCGATGGGCGCGGTGCAACCGGCCCGGTCGCGCATCCCGACCGTTCGGCGCTAAGGCAGGCGTCCCTGCGAGGGACAAACAGCGCTGCGTTTCAGATCAAGGGCTTGCGGGCGCGAATTAACGATCTGTTCACCAGCGGCCCCCGCGCGGGGGCGCCCCTTGCCCGGCACTGGACAAAGCGCGCGCGTTCCGCGATTGTTCTGGCCATGACCCAGCCCGACCCCACCTTGCGCCCCGCCCCGCTGCCCGAAGACACCGACCGCGCACTCCGGCCCGAGCGGCTGGAAGATTTCATTGGCCAGCACGAGGCGCGGGCCAACCTGCGGGTGTTCATCGAAAGCGCGCGGATGCGGGGGCAGTCGATGGATCATACGCTGTTCCACGGGCCCCCCGGTCTGGGCAAGACGACGTTGGCGCAGATCATGGCGCGCGAACTCGGGGTGGGGTTTCGCATGACGTCGGGGCCGGTGCTGGCCAAGGCAGGCGATCTGGCGGCGATCCTGACCAATCTGGAACCGCGCGACGTGCTGTTCATCGACGAAATCCACCGCCTGAGCCCGGTGGTGGAAGAGGTGCTCTATCCTGCGATGGAGGATTTCGCGCTGGATCTGGTGATCGGCGAGGGTCCGGCGGCGCGGACCGTGCGGATTGACCTGCAGCCCTTCACGCTGGTGGGGGCGACGACGCGGCTTGGCCTGCTGACCACGCCGCTGCGCGACCGTTTCGGCATTCCGACCCGGTTGCAGTTCTACACGGTCGAGGAGCTGGATCTGATCGTGACGCGCGGCGCGCGGCTGCTGGGCATCCCGTCCGACCCGGACGGCACCTATGAAATCGCCCGCCGCGCGCGCGGCACACCGCGCATTGCCGGGCGGTTGTTGCGCCGGGTGGTCGATTTCGCCCTGGTCGAGGGGAACGGGCGGCTGGACCGCGCCATTGCCGACCGCGCGCTGACGCGGCTTGGCGTGGATGATCTGGGGCTGGATGGTGCCGACCGGCGGTATCTGCTGCTGCTGGCCGAACATTACGGCGGCGGCCCGGTGGGGGTGGAAACCATCGCCGCCGCGCTGTCCGAAAGCCGCGACGCCATCGAAGAGGTGATTGAACCTTTCCTGCTGCAACAGGGCTTGCTGCAGCGCACGCCGCGCGGGCGGATGCTTGCGGCGCGGGCCTGGCGCCATCTGGGGCTGGCGGCACCGCGCCTCGCGGGTCAGTCGGACCTTTTTGATGGGTAGGGCGTGCGCTTGCCCGTTTCGCTCTGATCCAAATATCCCCGCCGGAGGCACGCCGCGCGCCAGCGCGGCGCCCGGCCTTAGGCGCGCGGCGGCCCTGCAAGTGCTGCTGGGCGCTGCGGGAGCCTGCGTTGCCCTTGCCGCCCCGGCGCAGGGCTGCGCGCTGGCGCTTGTGCTGGCGCTTGATGTCTCGGCTTCGGTCGATGCGGCGGAATTCCGGATGCAGCTGCAGGGCACCGCCGCCGCGCTGACCGCGCCGCCGGTGGTCTCGGCGCTGTTGGGGCAGGGGCCGGTGGCGGTTGCCGTGACGCTTTGGGCGGGTTTGGGCGAACAGGCGCAGGTCGTGGGCTGGCGGCTGGTGTCCACGCCCGATGACATCACCGCGCTGGCGGCCCGCGTCGCCGCCACCCCGCGCCCTGACTGGGGCGGGCGCACCGCGACGGGCGCGGCGCTGGCGCATGCGGCGGCGTTGTTTGCGGCCGCGCCGCCCTGCGCGCGGCAGGTGATCGACGTCTCCACCGACGATGCCGCGAACGAGGGCCCCGATCCGCAGGCCATGCGGTTGGGGCCGGTCACGGTGAATGCGCTGGCCGTCGGTGGCGACCTGCCGCTCGACCATGGCAGCCGCGCCGCCGAAGGGGGCGCGCTGACCCGGTGGCTCGAGACGCGGGTGATCCGGGGGCCGGGCGCCTTTGTTGAGGCGGCGGATGACTGGCGCGATTTTGGCACCGCGATGGAGCGCAAGTTGCTGCGCGAGGTGATGGGCCAGACCGTTGCAGGGGATTTTCGGAAAAGATGAAACCGCGCGGGGGGTTCGGGGTTTTCCCTGCCGGGGTCCTGCCATACCATCGGCGCGGGACAGCATAAGGGGGCACAGGGTGAACGCATTCGGCAAGGCACAGGGCGGACGGGTCGAGGACCCTCGGTTTTTGACCGGACAGGGCCGGTATGTCGATGACATCGTGCCGGCAGGCGCATTGGTGGCGGCGTTCTTCCGCGCGCCGGTGGCCCATGCCCGCATTGTGGATCTGGACGTGTCGGGTGCGCTGGAGGTGCCGGGCGTGGTTGCGGTGTTCACCGCCGCCGATCTGGCGGCAGCGGGCATCACCCTTGGCATGCGCGGTGCGACGGTGAAGGGCCCCGATGGCCGCATGGGGGCCGCGCCCGAACGCCCGGTTCTGGCCCGTGACCGCGTGCGCTTTGCCGGCGAGCCTGTCGCCTGCGTCGTGGCCGACACGCTGGCCGCCGCGCGCGACGGGGTCGAGGCGATCGTGGCCGGCTTCGACGATCTGCCGGTCAAGCTTGATCTGGCGCCGGGCGGCGCAATGCTGCACCCCGAGGCGCCCGACAACATCGCCTATACCTTTCATCTCGGCGATGCGGCGGCGGTCGAGGCGGCGCTGGCCGCATCGGCCCACCGGGTGCGCGCGCGGGTGGAGGACAGCCGGATCATTGCCGCCAGCATGGAACCGCGCGGCGCCTGGGCCGAATGGCAGGACGGGCGGCTGCATCTGTGCGTGAACGGGCAGGGCGTGTGGAACCAGAAGGGGCAGCTGGCCGCGCAGCTCAACCTGTCGCCCGATCTGATCCGCGTGACCAACCCCGATGTCGGCGGCGGGTTCGGAATGAAGGCGATGGCCTATCCCGAATATATCGTGCTGGCCCATGCCGCGCGTGCGGTGGGCGCGCCGGTGCGCTGGATGTCCGACCGATCCGAGGCGATGCTGACCGACAATGCAGGCCGCGATCTGGTGTCCGAGGTGGAGTTGGGCTTTGACGCCGATTTCCGCATCACCGCCTACCGCGTCAACACCTTGTCAAACCTTGGGGCCTATAACTCGCAATTCGGGCAACCCATCCAGTCGGAGCTGTTTTCCAAGGTGATGACCGGCGTCTACGATATCCAGACGGTGCATCTGGCGGTGCGGGGGGTCTATACCAACACCACGCAGGTCGATGCCTATCGCGGTGCCGGCCGGCCCGAGGCGATTTGCGTGCTCGAATCCGCGATGGACCATGCGGCGCGCGAACTGGGGGTGGACAGGTTCGAACTGCGGCGGCGCAACTTCGTGCGCGCCTTCCCCTATCGCACCGTGGCGGGCGAACTTTACGACGTGGGGGATTTTCCGCGCGTGCTGGCGCGGCTGGAATCCGAAGCCGACATTGCCGGGTTTGCCGCCCGCCGCGCCGCCAGCGAAGCGCGCGGCCGGCTGCGCGGCATGGGGCTGAGCTGTTACATCGAGGCGATCCTTGGCGCCCCTGACGAGGCCGCGCAGGTGGATTTCAACGCCGATGGCACGGTCACGCTGCGCGTTGGCACGCAAAGCAACGGCCAGGGGCACGAAACCGTCTATGCCCGCTTTCTGTCCGCCGAAACCGGGATTCCGGTCGAGGCGATCCGCATCCTGCAAGGCGACAGCGATCTGATTCCCACCGGGGGCGGCACGGGCGGGTCACGGTCGGTCACGGTGCAGACCAACGCGACGCGCGCCACGGTGACGAAGATGGTCGACGCTTACGGCGCCTTCCTTGCCCCCGACCTTGGCGGCGACCCGGACTTTGCCGATGGCGCCTTTCGCGTGCCGGGCAGCAACCGCGCGGTGACGTTTCTGGAGGCGGCCGAACTGGCGCGCGCCGCCGGACGCCATGATCTGCTGCAGATGCGGGCCGAGGCGCGGCTGCCCGCGCGGTCCTACCCCAACGGCGCGCATCTGGCCGAGGTGGAGGTGGACCCCGACACCGGCGCTGTCTCGCTCGACCGCTATGTCATCACCGATGATTTCGGCACGCTGCTGGCGCCAGACCTTGTACTGGGTCAGGTGCATGGCGGCGTCGTGCAGGGGGCCGGGCAGGTCCTGCTGGAACAGGTGGCCTACAGTGCCGAAGGCCAGCCGCTGACCGGCAGCTTCATGGATTACGCCATGCCGCGCGCCACCGACATGCCGTTCCTGACGATCACCTTCGAACCCGTGCCCTCCACCGCCAACAGCCTTGGCATGAAAGGCTGCGGCGAGGCTGGCACCGTCGGCGCGATGGCCGCTGTCGCCAACGCGGTGCGCGACGCGCTTGCCACCCGCGGCGTCGGCTGGGCCGACATGCCGTTCACCCCCGCCCGCGTCTGGGCTGCGCTGCACAGCCCGCCCGCATGATCCGCGTCGAGGATATCCTCGACTGGCTGGACCGCCCTGAACTGCGGGCCAGCACCCCCGAACCGGCACCGGGCCGGGGCCCGACCGACCATGTGGTGATTCTGGATGGCACGATGTCGTCGCTGGACGAAGGCCACCAGACCAACGCCGGCATCACGTTCCTGTTGCTGGACGAGGCGCGGCGCGGCGCACGGCTGTCGCTCTATTACGAACCGGGGCTGCAATGGCAGGGCTGGCGCCACATGCTGGACGTGGCGGCGGGGCGCGGCATCAACCGCCAGATCCGGCGCGCCTATGGCTGGCTGGCCAGCCGCTATCGGCCGGGCGACCGGATCTTCCTGTTCGGCTTCTCGCGCGGCGCCTATGCGGTGCGCTCGCTCGCCGGTCTGATCGACCGCATGGGCCTGCTGCGCCGCGAGGAGGCGACCGAACGCGCGATCCTGCTGCTTTACCGCCATTACCAGACCAGCCCCGACAGCCCCGCCGCCCGGCGGCTGGTGCGCCGCCTGTGCCACGCGGAAACCACCATCGAAATGGTCGGGGTGTGGGACACGGTCAAGGCGCTCGGTCTGCAACTGCCGGTGCTGTGGAAGTTTACCGAAGTGCCGCACAGGTTCCACAACCACCACCTCGGCCGCGCGATCCGGCGCGGATTTCAGGCGCTGGCGCTGGACGAAACCCGCACCGTGTTCGAACCCGTGCTGTGGGATACGCTGCCGGGCTGGGAAGGCCGGGTCGAACAGGTGTGGTTTCGCGGCGCGCATGGTGATGTCGGCGGCATGATCGGCGGCTTTCGTCCGGCGCGGCCGCTGTCGAACATCCCGCTGATCTGGATGCTAGATCGCGCCGCCGACAGCGGCCTGCCGCAGCCGCCCGGCTGGCGCGACAGGTTCCCCTGCGATGCTGCCGCCCCGATGGTGGGCACCTGGCGGGCCTGGGGCAAGATGTTCCTTCTGCGCCGCCCGCGCCGGGTCGGGCGCGATCCGTCGGAATCGGTGCATCCCACCGCCACCGGGCGCGCGCCCCCCGGCCTTGCCCCGGCGCAAATCCGCCCGGCATCTTCGCTCTGATCCAAATATCCCGGGGGAATCGCCCCGCAAGGGGCGAT
>JAUXPG010000272.1 GCA_030683915.1 Gemmobacter sp. | reverse complement strand
CTGCGCCTGCTTTCGGGCCGTCACATCGAGGAACACCCCCGTCATCGTCCGTTTCAAGATGTTTTCGTCGCGCCCTCGGCCGCGCGCGGAGATCCAGCGTACCTTGGAGCGCAGGAGGGTGCGGAAGTCGATTTCGAAGGGGCCGACCACTGCGCGGGTCGCAATGAAAGCCGCGCGAACGCGATCACGATCGGCAGGGTGAATCTTCGAGGACAAATGCTCGAAGGTGAGATCTTGTTCCAGGCTGACATCCCATAATTCAAAGCCATGGCCGTCCATCTCAAATTTGTCGCTGTCGACGTTCCATCTCCAAAGTGCAATGCCGGCCGCATCGATCGCACGCTGAAGATCCTCGTAATCCCAGTGGGCGGCGGGCGCTGCTTGCATGCATGTCTCCATGGCCCGCTAGATGGCCTGCTGATGTCCGTTCGATGATGGGGGCATTCGGTCGAGAGTCAACCGGCGCGCGTACCGGGGGGCGGCGGTACCGCGCACGGCAACGGCTCAGTTTTCGCTGGCGCCCTTCGCTCGCGGCGTTGTTGGCCATTGGCGACCCTGAGCGGTCTTTCAGCGCACCCCTCGTATGTGGGTGGAAACCATCATGGCAATGGGCAATGATGCAGGGATCGGGCTACCTGCGGCGGCCCCTGATCGGCAGACCCACACCGAGCATCAATCCCCCGATCTCCCCAAGTGCTGGGGCGCAGGGAGCCCGCAAGGAGATAGCGTCATGACGAGGGTTCCGACAACAGATCGAGCGATGAGCGCACTCATCCGTGAGCATGACTGGGCGTCCACTCCTCTTGGCCGGATGGAAACTTGGCCGCATGTCCTGCAGACCCTGACCCGGCTCATGCTGGCCTCGAGCCAGCCCATGTTTTTGGTCTGGGGCCCCGAACTGACCACAATCTACAATGACGCTTACACAGAGATCCTGGAGTTCAAACATCCTGCCGTCGGACAGCCATTTAGCCGGATCTGGCACGAGATTTGGGACAGCGACCTCAAGGGCTTGGTCGCGCGGACCTATGCCGGAGAGTCGGTGCACATGGACGATATCCAGCTTCACCTGTTGCGCAAAGGCTACGTGGAAGAGACGCATTTCTCCTTTTCCTACACGCCGGTCCGGGATGGTGTCGGCAAGGTCGCCGGGTTCTTTTGTGCATGCCTCGAAATCACCGAACAGGTGCTTGAGCGGCGGAGATCGGCGCTCAGGGCCGAACTGACCGAACACTTGCGTGCCAGCACCCCTTCGGAAACGGCGTTTGTGGCGGCAGCTTTGCTTGCCCAGTACTTGCGGGCTGAGCAAGCGGCCTATGGCGAGATCGACGAAGCCGGCGAATACGCTTATATCGCCCGCGACTGGAATGACGGCAGGATGGCCAGCAATGCGGGGGTGCATCGGATCGCCGACTTCGGCGCGGCTTTCGCTGCAGATTTGAAGGCCGGGATCACCATCGCCATTGGCGATGTGCGAAAGGATCCGCGCACCGCGCAGCCGGAAGCGCTGAAGTCATTTGAAAAGCGCGGTATTCAGAGCTTTCTGAATGTCCCCTTCATGCGCCATGGGCGCCTCGCAGCGGTGATGGCAATCCACTCCCGAGAACCGAGGCATTGGAGCGCGGCCGACATCGCTCTTGCGGAGGAGGTTGCGGGGCGTGTGAACACGGCGGTCGAACATTCCCGGGCCGAAACCGCTTTGCGCGCCAGCGAAGCACGATTTCGGGCACTGGTGATGTCGACATCAAGCATTGTCTACAGTCTGAGCGCGGATTGCGGCGAAATGCGCGTGATCCGCGGGCGCGGCTTCATCGAGGAGGTCGAACGAGACAGCGACTGGGTTGAGACCCAAATCGAACCAGAGGAACGACAGCGGGTCAGAGCCGCCATAAAGGCAGCCATCGACACCCAGAGCGTTCTGAGCTTTGAACATCACATGCGGCGGAGCGACGGGACCCGTGTTTGGGTGCATTCGTGTGCGGTGCCCCTGAAGGATGCCCGGGGCGAGATCACGGAGTGGTTTGGAACCGCGACTGACATTTCCGAGCGCAAAGAGGCGGAGCGCCATCAGAGCATGCTCATGGCGGAACTGGACCATCGCGTGAAGAATGTGCTTGCCGTGGTCCAGTCGATCGCGCTGCAAAGCTTTCGTGACAAGGGGGTCAGCGGGGCTGAGGCGGCCGAACGCTTTGTGGGCCGGCTGACGGCCTTGGCGCATTCCCACGCGCTTTTGGCCCGCAATCGATGGGAGGGGGCAAGCCTGCGCGCCCTTCTTTATGATGCCTTGGCGCCCTGCCAAGATCAGCGCGTTGGGCGCATCGCCATCGAAGGTCCGGATATCCTGCTCACGCCGAAATCGGCGCAGACCTTGAGCCTTGCCTTCCACGAGCTTGCCACGAACTCGGTAAAGTATGGCGCGCTTTCCAACGCCGAGGGGCGGGTCACCGTGGCTTGGCGGGGTGACGACGACGTGCAAACCGGACTGCTCCATCTCTCATGGCAGGAAAGCGACGGCCCCCCGATTGAGGTGGCTCCGAAGCGAAGCGGTTTTGGGTCCCGTCTGGTCAAGCAGGCACTGGCATTCGAGCTTGGGGGTGAGGTGGCGCTCGATTTTGAACGAACGGGTTTGTCTGTCACGATGCGTCTGCCGCTCGCCAAATTGACCTTGCAATCGAGGGTCGGGAGCCCGGGCGGGAAAAGCGTTACGAAACCCGCCCGGCCCGCGCCGATTTCCGGAGATATGGCCGCGCTGAACGGCGCACGGGTCCTCGTCGTTGAAGACGAGCACTTCGTCGCGACCGAGATGGCGGAGATGTTGGCGGCGGCAGGCTGCGTCGTGGTCGGCCCTGTCCCGACGCTCGATCTGGCGACAAAGATGGCAGAGACAGAGGCGCTGGACGCAGCGGTCTTGGATGTCAATCTGAACGGCGAGCTTGTCTGGCCCGCAGGGGAGCGTCTGCTTGCACAGGGTGTGCCCATCCTGCTTGCCACCGGCTATGCCGCGACCGTCAATCCACCGCCCCAGTTCCTCGACTGTGTCTGGCTTCAGAAACCGGTGCAGCGAGATCAGGTAATCCCCGCGCTCGCCGGATTGCTGGCGAAAACATAAGGGCAGGTCGGCTGCGGACCGTCGTATGCAGATGCCCTATTTGATCTCTCCGTGTCCTGTCGCTTCCGGCGGTCGGGCCTCCGAGAAAGGCCTGGTTGACCCCGTAGAATCGCAGCGTCCATTGAGGCCGCCAGACCGCATGTAGCCCCAGGATCGCCCCGCTGATGCCATGATTGGGCGAACTATGTGGAGATTAAGTCAAATTCGCTCAGATGGAGGGTTCCCGTATGCAACGATTGTCCGAGTTCAGGGCCGGAGACATGACGCGGAACGCCAGCGAGCTGTTCGATGCGGCGATCCGCGCCCCCGTCGCGATTACCAAACACCGCAAGCCAAAGTTTGTGCTGATGAGCATGGACGACTATGCGCAGCTCGTCAGGCTTGCGTCCCCGCCAGACGGGCTGACCGAGTTAGTACCGCAGGAGGATGACCCGCTGGAAGACTGGTCGCGGAATGCACCGGGCTCGCGGTAGCACGTCTGCTGATGGGATGATCATCTGCAGCGCCGCCTCACCTGCCCGATGGCTGGCACCGCCGCCGATCGACACTGTGCTGCGCCGACATCCGCGCCGCAGTCGCCATGCTTCGGAACGTTCAATAGCGGACCGGGTTGATGGGTCGTCCGAGAAAGGAACGTGCCCGGGATGCTGGCCTCAGAACCCTTGTTCGGGTACTCCCCCACTCATGTGCTGATGGCTGCCGGCGGTGCAGCGATCTTTGTGGCTTATCTGCTGCCTCGCGTGTTGTTCAACCGCGCGGCGCCATCGGCGGCCATCATGATGCTGCTGGGTATGTTCAGCTTTGCGTTCTTGCCCGGCATGCCTCAGGTCCTGGATCCGACAACATCCCCCCGGCTCTGGGAGTTGGGCAGCGAGGTGGCGGTCATTGTCGTGCTTTTTGCAACCGGCCTGCGCATCGACCAAGTCGGAGGGTGGAAGCGGTGGCGGCCAACGGTGCGTTTGCTTGTGATCGCCATGCCGCTCACCATAGCTGCTTTGGCGCTGCTCGGATGGGCCTTCGCGGGAATGACATTCGCAGGGGCGATGCTGCTGGGCGCCGTTCTCTCTCCGACCGATCCGGTGCTTGCGGGTGATGTTCAGGTCGGACCGCCCCTTGAGGGACAGGAGCACCCGGTGCGCTTCACCCTGACGGCCGAAGCAGGGCTGAACGACGGTCTGGCATTCCCCTTCGTCCATCTCGGCGTCATTTTGGCAACACTGGGCGCCAACCCCGCTGACTGGTTCGTCGACTGGTTTTTGCGTGATCTGGTTTACCGCATCGCAGTGGGTGCCGCCGGCGGTGCTTTGGTTGGCTGGGCCTTGGGACATGCGCTGTTTTCAAGATGGGGCAACGTGGCCATCGAGAAAAGCGGCCCCGGGGTGCTTGTCCTTGGGGCGGTGTTCCTGTGCTACGGTGCCGTTGAACTGGCTGAAGGCTACGGCTTCATCGGCGTATTTACAGCGGGACTCGTCCTCCGAAGGATACAGGAGAAACATCATTTCCATAAACGGCTGCACGCCTTCAGCGAGGCGGTCGAACATACGATCACCGCGGCCCTCTTGTTCGCATTGGGCAGCATCCTTCCGGCGCTATGGCCGGTTCTCGATTGGTGGCACACGCTGATCGGATTTGGGCTGTTGGCCGTAATCCGACCCATGATCGGGTGGATTTCCCTCACGAGGTCGGGGCTTACGGGCGGAGACCGGATGATCGTCGGGTTCTTTGGCGTACGGGGTATCGGATCAATCTACTACCTCGCATATGCGAGTGGGAAAGTTGAATTGGTAAACGAACAGCAACTCTGGGCTCTCGTGGCATATACGATCTTCGCCTCCTCGCTGCTGCACGGGGCAACGAGTTTCATCGTCGAGCGATATGCCTCCCCGTGGCGCGAAGCGACGATAGGCAACTGACTGCGACCTTGGGTGACCACCCGGCCCCAGACTGAACACCTGCATTTCGACATTGAGACGAACTGTTTCCTAGTTCCGGTGAAAGGCCTTTTTCACGCCGTAATTCGACCACAAGAATCGACCGGTTTCGAACAATTATCTGGGCTGGCCATACTCACATCCGTTGGGAGATCGTCAGAACAGGAGCCACCATGTCTCGAATTACCAGGTCGGTCCGACGACTGTTAAAGTCGGAGGATGGCAGCGCCACATTCGAAGCCGTGCTTTGGTTACCAGTATTCACGTTTGTTCTCGCGCTCGTTGTCGATACGGCGCTCATCTACTCAAGTCAGGCGCGTGCGCTGCGGGTCGTCCAGGACGCCAACCGCATGATGGCGCTCGGCAGGTTTGCCAATGTGGGACAAGCCGAGGACTTCATCAGAACAAGCCTTTCGCCGATGTCGGCGCGGGCCATCGTGCAAACCCGCATCGTGAACGGCGTCATCATCAGTCGGGTCGAACTCCCCGCTGCCGATTTGACCGCGACCAAGATGCTGTCGGGGTTCTCCAGCCTGCGGGTGGGGGTTTCGGCGCAACACGTCTCAGAGGTGTGACATGAGAAACGTACTCAAAGCGGCCCGGACCTTCGTCCACGACGACTCCGGGATGATGACGACCTACGGCATGTTCGTCACGGTCGGCATGTTGATTGCAGGGGGCTATGCCATTGACCTGTCCAACGTGATGACAGCCCGCACCCAGTTGCAGGTGACGGTCGACTCAACGGCCCATGCCGCATTGGTCACGCGTGAGCTGAAGTCCGAAGCCGAGGCCAAGGCCAAGGCGCTGGAAATCGCCGAAGCCAATATGCCGAAGGCGCTTTACGGCAATGTCATCGATGACCGTGGCATCGAATTCGGGTCCTGGAACGCGGTTTCACAGACCTTCGTGCCCGAGCCGGACGCCCGTGACGCAGTGCGTGTTCGGGTCGCCCGGAACGCGGCGCGCGAGAACGCTGTTCCGACCTACCTGCTCAAACTGGTAGGGCTGAACAGCTGGAACCTGACGCGCGAGGCGGTGCTCATTTCCTACAACCCGGCCTGCCTGCGCGAGGGGTTCGTGGCCGAGCAGGTGGTCGATCTGCAGTCGAACAATGTCTACGTGAACGGCTTCTGCATCCACTCCAACCAATACGTCAAGCTGAGCAGTGGCAACTTCTTTGAGAAGGGTGTGACCGTCAGCATGCCGAACAAGGACACTGTGCAGCTTCCGAATTCGGGGCTGGCGTCCAACATCGGGCTTGAGGACGCTCTCAAGAACAACCGGATGCATCTTCGCATTCTCAACCGGCTGGACGAGTTGCGGAAGGGCCT
>JAUXPG010000202.1 GCA_030683915.1 Gemmobacter sp. | reverse complement strand
CGCGGCCCATTCGTCATTGAAGATCCTCGGGCGTCTGCGGTTACGGACATGGCCAGCAGGCAGGTATGGAGGCGACACGCATGATCCACAAGAACTGGCAAGAACTGATCAAGCCGCAGCAGCTTGACGTCAAGCCGGGTGCCGACCCGTCTCGGGTCGCGACCCTGGTCGCTGAACCGCTGGAGCGCGGCTTTGGCCTGACGCTGGGCAACGCACTGCGCCGCGTGCTGATGTCGTCGCTGCAGGGGGCCGCCATCTCCAGCGTGCAGATCGACAACGTGCTGCACGAATTCTCCAGCGTCGCTGGCGTGCGGGAAGATGTCACCGACATCGTCCTGAACCTCAAGGGCGTGGCGATCCGGATGGAAGTCGAAGGGCCGAAGCGCTTGTCGATTTCGGCCAAGGGTCCGGGCGTGGTCACCGCCGGTGACATTTCCGAATCGAACGGCATCACCATCCTCAACAAGGATCACGTGATCTGCCATCTGGACGAAGGCGCCGATGTGTTCATGGAACTGACCGTGAACACCGGCAAGGGCTATGTCTCGGCCGACAAGAACCGGCCCGAGGACGCCCCCATCGGCCTGATCCCGATCGACGCGATCTATTCGCCGGTCAAGAAAGTCAGCTACGAAGTGCAGCCGACCCGCGAAGGGCAAGTGCTGGACTATGACAAGCTGACGATGAAGGTGGAAACCGACGGGTCGCTGACGCCGGATGATGCCGTGGCCTATGCCGCGCGCATCCTGCAGGACCAACTGTCGATCTTCGTCAACTTCGACGAGCCGGAATCCGCCAAGGCGGGCGAGCTTGACACCGGGCTGGAATTCAACCCGCTGCTGCTCAAGAAGGTCGACGAACTGGAACTGTCGGTCCGGTCGGCAAACTGCCTGAAGAACGACAACATCGTCTACATCGGTGATCTGATCCAGAAAACCGAAGCCGAAATGCTGCGCACGCCGAACTTTGGCCGCAAGTCCTTGAACGAGATCAAGGAAGTGTTGGCTGGCATGGGCCTGCACCTTGGCATGGAAGTCGAGGACTGGCCGCCGGAGAACATCGAAGACCTGGCCAAGCGCTTCGAAGACCAGTTCTGATACGGCCTTGGGCGGGGCCTGATCCCCGCCCGGCCGCCTACCCCGGGCAGTCTGCCCCAACGAAGTCGGACGCACGCACGTCCGGCAAGACAAAGCAAAAAGACGTAAGGAGATCATCATGCGTCACTCGAACGGCTATCGTAAGCTGAACCGCACCCACGAACATCGTAAAGCGATGTTTGCGAACATGTCGGGCTCGTTGATCGAGCACGAACAGATCAAGACGACCCTGCCCAAGGCCAAGGAATTGCGCCCGATCATCGAAAAGCTGATCACGCTGGCCAAGCGCGGCGATTTGCATGCGCGCCGTCAGGCCGCAGCACAGCTGAAAGAAGACCGCCACGTTGCGCGCCTGTTCGCTATTCTCGGACCGCGCTACAAAGACCGTCAGGGTGGTTACGTCCGCGTTCTGAAGGCAGGCTTCCGCTATGGTGACATGGCGCCGATGGCGATCATCGAATTCGTCGACCGTGATCTGAGCGCAAAAGGCGCCGGTGACCGCGCCCGCGCCGAAGCCGCCGAAGACTGAGACCAGCCAAGACCGCAGTGTCGCAAGGCCCGCCGCACTCCGGCGGGCCTTGTTGCATCCGCCGGTTCAGGATGGGCCAACTGGAGCCCCTTAACGCGCCTCGACTGATGCATTCCTCGCGGCGCGCGGGGCGGCCAAGTCCGGGCGGGCATTTCTTTCTAACAGAGGCGGACCCCGGCGCGTTTCCGGCCCGGGGACAGGGCCTCTGGCCCTTGCGCTCAAACCGGGGTATCCCGCCGCAGAAGACACGAGGACGACGATGCCCGAACTTTTCGCCTACACCGACGGAGCCTGTTCCGGCAACCCCGGCCCCGGAGGCTGGGGCGTGCTGCTGATTGCGCGGGATGGCGGTGCCATCCTGAAGGAGCGCGAGTTGCATGGCGGCGAGCGAGAGACGACGAACAACCGCATGGAACTTATGGCGGCCATATCGGCGCTCGAAGGGCTGGCCCGCCCCTCGGCACTGACCATCGTCACCGACAGCGCCTATGTGAAGAACGGGGTCACAACATGGATTCACGGTTGGAAGCGCAACGGTTGGCGCACCTCGGACAACAAGCCGGTCAAGAATGTCGACCTCTGGCAACGGCTTGACGCTGCGCAGGCGCGCCATCAGGTGACATGGCGCTGGATCAAGGGCCATGCCGGTCATGCCGAGAACGAACGCGCCGATGCTTTGGCGCGCGCGGGGATGGCGCCGCACAAACCCGGCAAAACGGCATGACACTGGTTGCTGCGCTGGATCTGGCGGCCGTGTTCGTGTTTGCGCTGACCGGCGCCTTGGCGGCCAGCCGCGCGCAGCTTGACATTGTGGGGTTCGTGTTCGTGGGTTGCCTTACGGCCGTCGGCGGGGGCACGTTGCGCGACCTGTTGCTGGAACGTCAGGTGATCTGGGTGGCGCAACCGCTGTATCTGGGCATCGCGTCGGGCGCGGCCGTTCTGGTGTTCTTTACCGCGCATCTTCTGGAAAGCCGTATCCGAACGCTCGCGTGGCTGGATGCCTGTGCGTTGGCGGTCGCCGTGCCGGCGGGAACCGGCGTGGCACTTGGGTTGGGTCAGCCGTGGGCCATCGTGCTGGTCACGGGCATCGTCACCGGCTGCATGGGCGGGCTGATGCGCGATGTGGTGTGCAACGAGGTGCCGCTGGTGCTGAAACAGGGTGAGTTGTATGTCACCTGCGCGCTTGCAGGGGCCGGTGCCGCGCTGCTGGCGGTGCAGGCGGGCCAACCGCAACCTGTCGCGCTGGCGGCCTGCGCCGGGGTGACATTGGCGTTGCGGGCGGGGTCTCTGGCCTTTGGCTGGCGTTTGCCGGTTTACAAGACGCGTCCGCCGCGTCGCTGACCCCTTCCACCTTGCGCGACTTGCGATATGCTGGCGCCATGGCCAGACCCCGCAGCGTGCCTGATACCGTCGTCCACAAGGCCGTTCTGGCGCTGATCCGCGCGGGCGGTGACAAGGCGGTGACGTTTTCGGCGGTGGCGGCGCGTTCCGGCTTGGCCGCCAGTTCACTTGCCGAACGCCATGGCACGGTGGCCGGGATGATCCAGGACGCGCGAAACGGGGTATGGGACGGGCTGGAGGCCGCCACCGCCGCCGCGATTGTCGAGGCGCCGGTCACCCCCAAGGGCGCCGTCGCGGTGCTCAAGGCACTGTCCGCCCAAGGCTTGGCCCCCATCGCCGTCGACCCTGACCGCGCGCTGCGCTGGCGGCTGGCGCTGGAGGCGGATCTGGCGGTGCGTCTGGGGGGCGGGGCGCGTGGGCGCGAAGCGGCGGCGATCTTGTTCGCGTTCTGGCAGGGGCAACTGGCCTGGGGCGGCGTGGGGGATAAACCGGCGCGGTTGAAGGACGTTTTGCGCCGCCTCTTGGCCTGACGAGGTGCCAATCAGAACCTGTCGACCCGGAACGGCGAAAGGCTGCGGTCGGAGGCATTGCCGGCAATCAGCGTTTCCACCAGCCGGGCGGTGGCTGGGGCCAGCGTCAGCCCGATGTGGCCGTGACCATAGGCGTGAATAACGTCTGCCCCGGCCCGGGATGGGCCAATCACCGGAAGGCTGTCGGGCATTGAGGGGCGAAAGCCCATCCAATTGCGGTCCGGCGGGCCAAGGGCGGGAAAGATTGCCCGCGCGCCCTGTTCCAGCCGGGCCAGCCGATGCGGCGACGGCGGCGCCGTGCGCCCGCCGAGTTCAACGGTGCCAGCCACCCGCAGCCGCCCCGTCATCGGACACAGATAGAACCCGCGAGTCGTGGGGCAGCACGGCCGCGACAGCAGCGGGGTGGGCATGTCCCATTCCAGATGATAGCCGCGTTCGGTATCAAGCGGCACCCGGTCTCCCGCCTGGGCGGCCAGCGCACGGGAATGCGCGCCTGCCGCGATGACCACGCGGCGCGCTGTCAGCTTCAGGCCGGGCCCGGACACCCGCACGCCGCTTGCCATCCGCTCCAGCCCCTCGGCGCGCGCCCGGAGATGCGGAACGCCCGCTGCCGCAACCGCCGCTGCCAAACGGGCAACCATCGCGCCAGGATCCGACAGGAACACGGCCTTGGGAAAGTACGCGCCGCCCGCTGCCGGCGGCAGGTTCGGTTCCATCTGCGCCAGAGTCCCGGCATCAACCAGATCGACCGTTACGCCCAGGCGGCGCCGTTCAACCATGTCGGCCTCTGCCGCCCGCACCGCCGCAGGTGTGTCATAGACATAAAGCGCGCCCCGGCGGATCACGAGATCGGCGCCACCAACCTCGGTCGCCAGTTCTTCCCACATGGGAGCCGCGTCGGCGACCAGCGTCGCAATGGCGGCGGCGTTGGCCCGGGCGCGGTCCGGGAGCGATTCGCGCAAGAACCGCAGCAGCCACGGCGCAAGCGACAGGATGGCGGCCCGGCGGATCGCCAAGGGGGAATTGCGGTCGAACAACAGCGACGGCAGGGATCGCAGCACCGAAGGCGTGCCAACCGGCATGACCGCGTAATCAGCGATGGTGCCCGCGTTGCCATAGCTCGCGCCCATGCCGGGCTCGTCAGGGTCCACCAGCACGACCGCACGGCCAGCCCGTGCGAGCCGCAAGGCGATGGTCAGGCCGACCACGCCGCCGCCCAGCACGGCAATTTCGGCGCTGTGCCGTTCGGTCATCACCGCGTTCCGCCCTGTGCCAGTTCTTTCAAGGATGCAACCGAAGGATCAGGCGGCGAGCCGACCACACCAGCGTGCCGCCCAGAAACACACCTGCGATTCCCCCGACCTCGACCATCGCAGGCCCGGCGGGAAAGCCGCGCACTGCCACCGCCACGCCCAACAACGCCAGCCCCGCCACGGCAAAGCCCAGCCGGAACCACAACTCGCCCCGTGTCGGGCCGTATCTGCGCGGGTCGATTGCCACGGCCTAGCGCGCCCAGTCCGGCACAGGCAACGAGGGCAACAGCCGCCCGGTGCAACTGCCGAACCCGATGCGGTAACCGTCGCCCTGACAGGCCCCGCGCATGACGACCGTATCACCATCGGCAAGGAAACTGCGCGTCTCGCCGCCGTCCAGCGTCACAGGCTCCTTGCCGCCCCAGGACAGTTCCAGCAGGCTGCCCCGGTTGCCCTTGTCTGGCCCCGAAATCGTGCCGGACCCCAACAGGTCGCCCACATTCATCGGGCACCCCGACGTGGTGTGATGCGCCAGTTGCTGCGCGGCGGAATAATACATCTCGCGATAGTTGGTGCGGGAAATCACGGTTTCCGCCTTGCCTTCGGGCGCGAGGGCGACCTCGAGCGCGATATCATACAACATCGGGCGTGGTTCGCGCAGGTAGGGAAGCAGCGGCACATCACGGTCCGGCCCGGCACATCGGAACGATTCGAGGGCCGCCCGCGTCACGATCCAAGGGCTGATCGTGGTGGCCGTCGCCTTGGACTGGAACGGGCCAAGCGGCTGATATTCCCATGCTTGAATGTCACGCGCCGACCAGTCGTTCAGCAGGACATAGCCAAAGATCATCGCATCGGCTTCTGCGACCGAGACCATGCCTTGCGACGGGCGGCCGACGACCGCGCCCATCTCAAGTTCGAAGTCGAACCGCTGCGACGGGCCGAACACCGGCGCCTCGGACCCCGGCGGGCGCAACTGGCCCAACGGGCGGCGCACGTCGGTGCCCGACACGACCACCGAAGATGCCCGCCCATTGTACCCGATGGGAATGTGCAGCCAGTTTGGGGGCAACGCATTGGCCGGATCGCGGAACATGCTGCCGACGTTGAAGGCGTGGTGGCGCCCGGCGTAGAAATCGGTGTATTCCGACACAAGAAACGGAAGGTACATCGTGGCACCCGCTTGCGGCGACAAGAACCGCTCCACCTGGCTTTTCACCTCGGAGCCCTCGCCAAGAAACCCGAGCAACAGGATCCGCAACCGGGTCCACGCGTCCGGGCCAAGATCCATCACCTCATTCCAGAACGGCACGTCCAGAACGGGGTCGTCCGCGAGGTGCAGCAGGCCCACGTCTTCCATGCCTGTGACATCAAGGATCATGTCGCCGATCGCAACACCGCAGCGGGGTTCGCCCCCGTCGCGCGAAAACACCCCGCACGGGAGGTTATTAAGCGGGAAATCGGTGTCCGGGCGGTTGGCGCTGGCGATCCACGAACGCATGAGGGGCATGGGGGCAGTCCTTTCAGGCGCGATGCTTTGGGGTATTGTGGGGCCACGGGCGGGCAGGGGCAAGAGCCAAGGGCGGGCTTGCACCAGCGGGCACTTTGGCTCAGCCTTTCGCGGATGGATACTGCGCCCCCCCGCCCCGAAGCCGCCAGTCGCAACGGCCAGTTGACCCGCTCCGCTTGGATTGCCGCGGCGCGCGCGGTGCTGATCGGGCGGGGCATCGGCGCGCTGGGGGTCAGGGCGCTTGCAGCGGAGATGAACGTAACGCCCGGCGCCTTCTACTGGCAGTTCCGCAGCCTCGAGGCGCTGCATGATGCCTTGCGCAACGACTGGGCCGAGACCAACACCGCGCCCTTTGGCCGGGCGATTGCCGCCGCCGGACCTGTGGGGTTGCGCCAGTATCTGGCTTGGGTGCGGGTGGTGGTGATGGAAGACGAATTCGACTCCGGTTACGACAGTGCGATTCGCGACTGGGCGCACCATTCACCGCGCACCGCTGCCCAACTGGCCGAGGTGGAATCGCTCCGGATCAGGCAACTGCGCGGCGTCTTTGCCACGATGGGGTTTGAAGGCCACGCTGCCGAGATCCGGGCGCGGGTCGCCTACTATCATCAGGTCGGCTACAACGCGATGCGGGTGCGCGAACCGCGCGATCAGCGACTGCGCAACGTGCCTTATTACGCGGAAATTCTGACGGATACGCGCGCGCTGGCCGGTTTGGACAGCGCCGATGCCGTGCTGGCCGTGCTGAATGGCGGGCCATTCTGAGGCGCGGGGAAGCGAACTCGCCTCAGGGTAGACATTGCGAAAGAAAAGCTCTCAAAAGTTGAAGATTTCTCTTTTAGAATCGCACGAGGATTGCTAGGGTTTCTGAGTTGAAGCTGCCTATCTTGGGGGACACCTATGAACAACGCTCTGAAAATCAAAGAAAATATTGTTTCCGTTTCAATTGGGCACGATTTGATGTCCGGTGACGCGGTTGAAATGTTCTCGTCGGCTTCAATGCCCTGCGGGCATGATCTGGCGTCGGGTCATTTGGTGGAGATGTATTCCTCCGCCTCGCTTCCCGCAGACCACGCGATGGTGGGCGGCGACGCCGTTAACATGTTCTCGTCGGCCTCTGCTCCGGCTGCACATGGTTTGGTCGCCGGCAATGCTGTCGAGCTGTTCTCGTCGGCTTCGGTTCCGGCGGGGCGCGATGTGTCGCGCGGCGACGCGGTGCAGATGTTCTCGTCGGCCTCCGGTCACTAAGGCGCTTCGGGTCGCGGGCTGTGCCTGCGACCCAGCCCGCGTGTGTTGCCGGAACCCCTGTCGGGGTCCGGGTCTGCTTTACCGGAGCGGGGCCATGACGAACGTTCTTGCACTGCCAGATACCCTTCGCCGGCGCGGTCTGGTGCCTGCGGCCGAACGGCTGGTCGATCTGTTTGCGCATCACCGGCACGATCCGGGCGGTGCGCGCTGGCTAAAGGAAAATGCCGAGGTTTTGCGTCTGCTGGTGACAACCGGCCAGACGCTTGCACCCGATGTTCTGGCGCGTATCCACGGTGCCACCGCGCGGGAGTTGCCTGCGCGCATGGCGTTTTTTCCGCAGTACTATCGGTTCTTCCTGTCCATCGCGCTGGACCTGTCCGCGCTGGGGATGCCGGGGCTGGACGCCCGGCACCTGGTCGTCCGCGCCTTCGACGAAGGCTTGCCCGAAGCTGAGTTGTCAGACCTGCAACGCGCTGAAGCACGGCTTTTTGCGCAGCGCGCGGGGGTCACTGCGCCGGACGACGCGGGGCTGACCGAGCGGTTGCTGCGGTTCGGGTCGCGGGCGGCGACCTTTGCGCTGCCGAACAAGAAAGCGGCCTATGAACTGACCCATATCGCGTTTTACTTGTCCGATTATGGGCGCCATGCCTTTGACGGCGCCGAACGCCTGCGCGAAAGCCTTGAATTCGCAGGGCTGGTGGCGTGGCTGGAACAGAACACCGACTTGCTTGCCGAAATCTGCGTGGCGTTGCGGTTCTGTGGGGAACAGCCGGCCCCCGCGTGGGAAGATTGCGTCGCCGCCGATCTGGCCGCCTTCCGCATTGCCCCGATGGAACACGCGGCAGGCACCGATGCCTATCATACTTGGTTGATGGCAGCCTGGGCCGTTTCAGCCACAGGCGGGGCGCCATTGAACCGCGCCTTGCCCGGCGGAAGCCTCGGCTTTGCCGCACCGCGCCGTGCCTCGGCGCTGCATGAGGTTTCTGCGGCCTTGATGGACCTCGACGGGGCGCGCTGCCCTGATTGGCCGGTCATGCGGCGCCGTCTTGCCACACGGCTTTCGGTCCCTGCGCTTGAGATGCTGGACCGCGCGGCATCCTCCACCCCTGCCTTTGAGCCGTTTTTTGCCCGCTTTGCCCGGGTCTCGCCAAAAGGACATGTCGCATGAAACGCGAAACCTGGGACATGGCGGTGGTAACCGGGGTCGGCCTGGTGCTGTCCACCACGCTTGTATCAGCCACCGCTGATGGACTGACCAAACACCTGACCGGCAGCTTTGCACCGCCGCAGCTTTATTTCTTCTGCGGCCTTGTGGTCGCAGGGATGAGCGTGCTGATGAACCGTGTCACCCCATCGCTCGGGCCGACCGGGCGGCTGGCAACCCGCTTCGGCCGGATGCTGGCCCTGCGGACCGCACTGGTTTTGATTTCGGTCGTCAGCTACTACCACGCCTTTGCCAATCTGCCTTTGGCGGAAGTGTTCGTGTTCATCGGCATGATGCCCCTGCTGGCGGCGATCTTGTCGCGCCCCGTTCTGGGCGAACCTGTTGCGCCGGCCGCATGGGCCGCGCTGTCGACAGGGGCGTTCGGCATCCTTTTCCTGTTTCCCCAAGGCCTTGCGGGGATCGGGTGGGGCCATTTGATGGCAGCGTCCGGCGTGATGTCCGGCACCCTTTCGCTGGTCCTGATGCGCCGGATGACGAAGTTGGAGCCAAATACACTGGCACAGGTGTTCTGGCCCCATGCGGCAATGGTGATGGTGATGGGCCTTGCGCTGCCGTTCGTCTGGCAGCCGATGTCGGTGTCTGACGTCGGGCTGGTTGCCGCTTATGCCTGCGCGGTATTTCTGGCCCGCTGGCTGATGGTGCCCGCGTTGCAGCGTCTGAAGGCGCATGTGGCCATGATGCTGATGAACCTTCAATTCGTCTGGATGGTTGTCATCGGGCGCGTGGCCTTTGGCGAGGTGCCCGAGGTCGGCACGCTGATCGGGGCGGGCTGCATCATCGGGGCCGGGTGTTTTCTGGTGCTGGAACAGGCGCGGCTCAAGGGCGAACTTCCGGTCCGCCGGGCTGTGCCGCCGCCCCATGCCACCCCGGCAGAATGATCGGGTGTGGACGACTGACGCCGCCACGGCTATGACGGTGAAAACCGAGCAGGCCCTTTATGGTGTTCCCCGAATTTATCGCAGGCGTGCCCGCTGACCGGCTGGCGCGCCTTGCCGATCGCGAGGCGCGGCGCTTTGCCGCCTCGCGCCCCAAGTCACTTGCCGCCTTGGAAGCCGGTGCCGCGCCCTATCTCGATCGGGTGCCGATGCACTGGATGAAGGATTGGCCGATGCCTTTTCCGCTGGTGGTGGCGCGGGCCGAAGGCGCGCGCCTCAAAGACATCGACGGGTATGGCATCGACGATTTCTGCCTTGGCGACACAGGCAGCATGTTCGGCCATTCCCCCCCGCCCGTCGCCCGCGCCATCCGGCGACAGGCACGCCGGGGGCTGACCTACATGCTGCCGTCCGATGATGCCTTTGCCGCCGGGCGTCTGCTGACCCGGCGATTTGGCGATTTTCGCTGGCAGATCGCCACCACCGCGACTGATGCCAACCGCTTTGCCCTGCGCGTGGCCCGCGCGGTCACCGGGCGGCCGAAGGTTCTGGTGTTCAACGGCTGCTATCACGGAACTGTCGATGAGGCGATGGTGACGCGCGACGCGCAAGGGCGCACGGTGAACCGGCCGGGGTTGGTGGGGCAGGTGGCCGAGCTTTCGGCGCTGGCGATCTGTGTGGAGTTCAACGACCTTGCGGCGGTAGAGGCGGCCTTGGCGACAGGTGAGGTCGCGGCGGTGCTGACCGAGCCGGTGATGACCAATTCCTGCATGGTTTTGCCCGATCCCGATTTTCACACCGGCTTGCGCGCGGCGACACGGCGGCATGGCGCGTTGCTGATCATTGACGAAACACACACCATTTCTACCGGACTTGGCGGATACACCCGCGTGCACGGGCTGGAGCCGGATATCTTTGTCGTCGGCAAATGCGTGGCGGGAGGCATGCCGACCGCGGTCTGGGGGCTGTCGCCCGACATCGCGGCGCGGTTTGCGGCCTATGATGCGACGCGGGCGCCGGGCCATTCCGGCATGGGCACCACCCTGTCTGGAAACCCGATGCAATTCGCCTGCCTGCGGGCGACCTTGGCCAAGGTGATGACCGCAGAACACTATGCCCACATGGAGGCCGGGGCCGCGCGGCTGGCGGCGGGCCTGTCGGCCGTGCTGGCGCAGTGTGGCGCGCCGTGGCATGTGGTGCGCGTCGGCGCCCGGGTTGAGTTCATCTGCGCGCCCGGCCCTTTGAAGAACGGTGCCGAGGCGGCTGCGGCCCACCAACCGCAGGTGGAAACGGTGGTGCACACCATGCTTTTGAACCGCGGCTGCCTGATCGCGCCGTTCCACAACATGATGCTGGTCAGCCCAGCCACCAAGACCCGCCAGATCGACCGTCTGATCGCCGCGTTCGGCGAGGTGCTGACGGAAATGTTCGGACACACGCCATGACAACCTCTCCCTCTGGGTCCTCGGTCACCGAGGCCGAAGCCTTCCTGGCCGCCAACCCCGATGTCGAGGCGGTGGATATTGTCCTGCACGATGCCAACGGCATCGGGCGGGGCAAGATCATCCGGCGGCATGAGGTTCTGCCGTTCTACCGCAGCGGTCGGCATCTGCCGATTTCCATTCTCGGGCTGGATATCTGCGGCGAGGATGTGCACGAAACCGGCCTGATCTGGGATCAGGGCGATGGCGACCTGCGGGCATGGCCGATCCCCGGCACGCTGAAGCGGCTGCACGGCACCCACCCGGCACGGGCCGAGGTGTTCATGTCGATGTATTCGCTGGAGGGTGTGCCGATGCGGTCAGACCCGCGCCATGCGCTGGCGCGGCAGGTGGCGGCGATGGAGGCCGACGGGATGCACCCCGCGGGGGCCTTTGAGCTGGAGTTCTTTCTGCTGGCCAATGAACGCGATGGCAACGGCCGGGTGCAACCGGCGCGCGCAGTGCTGGACGGGCGCCCATCGCTCAAGACCGAGGTTTATTCGGTTGACCATCTGCACGGCATGCAGCCGCTGTTTTCCGACATCTACGCGGCTGCCGAGATGGCGGGCGTGCAGGCCGAGACGATGATTTCGGAATACGCGCCGGGGCAGTATGAATTGACCCTGCATTACCGCACCAATGTGCTGCAGGCGGCGGATGACCTGTTCCGCCTCAAGCGCATCGTGCGGATGCAGGCACGCCGGCACGGCGTGACCGCCTGTTTCATGGCCAAGCCGGTGGAGGATTACGCCGGGTCCGGCATGCATTTCCATGTGTCCCTGCAAGATCCCGGCGGGCGCAACCTGTTCATCGAGGCCGAGGAAGGCCGCTGGTCGCCGAGCATCCTTCACGCGATGGGCGGGCTGATCGACACGATGGGGGAATCGATGCTGGTGTTCGCGCCCCATGCCAACAGCTGGCGGCGGTTTGCGGCCCAAAGCTATGCGCCGGTGGCGCCGACGTGGGGGGTGAACAACCGATCCGTCGCGTTGCGTATTCCGGCGGGCGATATCGGAGCGCGGCGGATTGAACACCGGCCCGCAGGGGTGGATGCCAACCCCTATCTTGTTGGCGCGACCGTGTTGGCCGGCATCCGCCACGGGCTGGCGCAGCGGCTTGATCCGGGGCCCGCGATCACAGGCAACGGCTATGACGCGCCGGGGTCTGACAGCATCCCCCGCGACTGGCGCGAGGCGATCCGGGCCGCCACCGGATCGGCCTTTCTGAAATCCGCACTGGGGGATGAGATGCACCGCACCTTTACCGCGATCAAGGCGGCAGAGTATGCGCGCGTGGCTCGCACCATCGCGGATGTGGACTACGACCTTTATCTGCACACGGTCTGACCCGCGCGCAGCTTAGCCCTTGGGCGGCCAGACCGGGCGGTCAAGCTGGAACATGTCGGTGCTGCGGGCATACCAGCCCGCGCCATGCATTCGCCCGATCAGCCCGAGCGCCGGCGTGTCAACATGCCCGCGGGGGCCGTCTATGACATAGGCGTCGTCAATATGCACCGCCAGAATCCGCCCGATCACCACTGTCTGGTGCGGCCCGGTCACGATGGTCGACAGGGAAACACATTCAAACGATACCGGGCTTTCGGCGATGCGGGGCGCGCGGATATGCGTGCTGGGCGCGGGGGTCAGGTTGGCCAGGTCCAGTTCCGATACATCCGGCGGGGCGTTGATGCAGGTCAGGTTCATCGCTTCGGCCAAGGACTCGGGCACCAGGTTCACCACGAATTCCCCGGTATCAAGAATGTTGCGTGCGGTGTCCTTGTACCCCTTGTCAGGGTCCGCCAACAGCCCGAGCGCCAATGTGGGGGGCGTGTGCCCCATGGCGTTGAAGAAACTGTAAGGCGCGGCGTTCACCACGCCCGATTTTCCCAGCGTCGACACCCAGGCAATCGGGCGCGGGGTGATGGTGGCGGTCATCAGCTTGTAACCGATGCCGGGGGCGAGTTGGTCGTAATCGAACCTCATGCTTCGCGCACCGCGGGTTTGGCCTTTGTATCCACCGACAACTGGAACACATCGGGACGGGCGTAGTGACCCGTGCAGTCGAAATCATACTTGCCGCGCGCGATGTCGGCGGGGTCGAGCGTGGCGTAAAGCACGGTTTCCCCGCTGAAATCCGGGCCGGCGATGACACGCCCCAGCGGCGACACGATGGCCGATCCCCCGCGCATCATCACGGTATCCGGCGCATTGCCAAGCGCGCTTTCGTGGTCGTCCCCATAGGCGGCGCGGGTGATGTGCTGACAGGCGGTCAGAACAAAGCAGCGCCCTTCCAGCGCCACGTGCTGCATGGTCGCAATCCATGTGTCGCGGTCATCGGCGGTGGGCGCGCAATACAGCGTCACGCCTTGGTGATACATGTGCATGCGCATCGCGGGCATATAATTTTCCCAGCAGATCACGGCGCCCACGATGCCGAAATCGGTCTGGAACACCGGCAGGGTGGACCCGTCGCCAAAGCCCCAGATCAACCGTTCGCCCGCCGTCGGCATCAATTTGCGATGCTTGCCGACCAACCCTTTGGCGCCGTCGAAATACAGCACCGTGCAATACAGCGTGCCCTTGTCGCGCTCGATCACCCCGACCACGGCAAAGGCGCCGGTGTCCGACGTCGCCTCGGCCAGTGTGGCGACCTCGGGCCCGTCAAGGCTGATCGCGGCGGCATGGTAGCGGGCAAACGCCTCGCGCCCTTCGGGTTTACGCATGCCGATGGGAGCGCCAAAGCTGGCCCCCTTGGGGTAGCCGCCGATCAATGCTTCCGGAAACACCACCAGCCGCGCACCTGCGGCTGCGGCCTCGCGCAGGGTTGCGGCTGCCTTTTGCGCGGTGGCAAGGCTGTCGGTCGGGATCGAGGCGATCTGGGCGACGGCGACCTTGAAGGGGGCAGACATGGCAGGCGCTCCTCTGGCACGGCAGGCGCCGGGGGCTTGCATGCCCCCGGCCCCCCGCATGATGGGTCAGGACAGGAAATGGGGCGGCGGCGGCGCCGTCAATCCCCCGAAACGTCGATGACCGGGTGGCGGATGGTGCCAATGCCTTCGACACAGGCGACCACCGTATCGCCGGGCCAAAGCCATTCCTGCGGGGTCCGCCCGGCGCCCACGCCTTCGGGCGTTCCAGTGGCGATGATGTCGCCCGGTTCCAGTGTGATCACGCGCGAGATGTCGGCAATCAGCTCATCCACCTTGAACAGCATCTTGGCGGTGTTCGACCGCTGCTTTTCAACCCCGTTCACGGTGAGCCACAGGTCAAGCGTCTGCGGATCGTCGATTTCGTCGGCGGTGACGATGCAGGGGCCGAAGGGGGCGAAACTGTCCATGCCCTTGGACACGATCCATTGCCCCGCGCGGCGATTGTCGCGTGCCGAGATGTCGATCATCACGGAATAGCCAAACACATGGTCCAGTGCCGCAGCACGCGGCACGCGCGCGGCGGTGGTGCCGATGATGGCAGCCAGTTCCACCTCCCAGTCGAGTTGCTTCGTCACGCCCTTGTCATGGCGGATGGGGTCGCCCGGCCCGATCACGGCGGTGGGCGGCTTGGAAAAGATCACCGGCTGACGCGGCAGGTCCGCCGAAGTGTCCAGCGCGGCGGCGCTTTCCGCCACATGGTCGAGATAGTTCAGGCCGATGCCAAAGATGTTCTTGCGCGGCCGCGGAATCGGCGCCAGCAGCCGCACGTTGGCCTGATGCGTCGCGGTTCCGGGCGGGAACGCACCATCGCATTCGCCCAAAATCGCGGCCAGCGCCTCAAGCCCCGGGCGGCCCATATCGATCAGGCCAAGCATGGTGGCCGGCAACGGTTCGTCGAACGCCGCACCCAACCGCGCGACGTCGACAACATGGTCATGGCTGACCACACCAAGGCGGCCTTCGGCTTCGACCGAGGCCCGATAGGTGACAAGTTTCATGAAGTCCTCACAAGATGGGCTGATGGCCGCCGTTGTCGCCAAAGGCCTGTTCGCGGAAAAGTCCAAGCGCACGCATCACCGGAATGTCCGACAGACAGAACAGGCAGGCGTCCTCGGTCGCGCTGGCGTTGGCATGTTCGTGCCAGGCCCAGGATGGCACGCAGAAGATATCGCGCTCCGACCAGTCGAACCGCTTGCCGTTGATGATGCTGTGCCCCGACCCCTTCGCCACGGTGTACAGGTAACTGCCGGTGTGGCGGTGCGCCTTGGTCCGCTCGCCGGGGCGCAACATCTGCATGCTGGCGCCCATGGTGCGCATCACCGGGCCGTTGGTCGTGGGGTTGACGTATTCCATCAATACGCCGTCAAATGGTGACCCATCCGTGCAGGCGGCATAACGCGACAGGGCTTCGTAGGTCGGTTCCCATTCGTATTTGAACATCGGGCTATAGGGCTTGCCCCACTGCACGGCGGGGGTCAGCCCGGCATTGCCCCAGGTTTTGGTCATGTCGTCGACCGCAAAGCCAACGGCCTGGCTCAGATCCGGGTGAACCTCGTAAAAATTCGCCTCCATTGCGTTGACGAACGGAATATCAAGGCAGTCCTGCCAGATCGAGGGCGACCCATCGGCGGCGACCGCGTGTTCGTGCCAGGTGCCATTGGGGGTCAGCACAAAGTCGTTGCGCCCCAACGTCATCTTGTGGCCGTCAACCACCGTATAGGCCCCGGCGCCTTCCAGAATGAACCGCACGGCCGAGGCCGAATGCCGGTGCGCGCTGGCCGCTTCGCCGGGGTGCATCACCTGCAGCCCGGAATACAGCCAACCGACCGCCGCCGCCACATCGTCGCGCCCCGGATTGCGCAGATAGATCACCCGCCGCCCGGCTTTTTCCGGCGTCACCAGCTCGACCGAGCGCAGAACATGGCTGCGCAGATCGTTGTAGCGCCAGAGCATCGGAACCGACTCTGATTTCGGCTCCCAGGGTTCGATCTTGTTGGCCACCGTCCAAAGCGCGCCTGCGCCGAAGCGGTCCAGATCATTGTAATAGGCCAGAAGTTCCGGTGTATCTTCGACATTCGCGCGGCCGGCGACATCTTCGCGGTGGTTTTCGTGCGGGCGGGCCATGGCATCCTCCGGGCAGGGTCGGGGGCCAGTGTGCGGCGATGTCGGGGCGAATGCAACAGGATTTTCGAAAATCCTGCGTCCGGAGAGCGGCGTTCCGGCCTGCCGCTTCGCTTCGATCCAAATATCCCGGGGGGACGGCGCAACCTTTGCAGCTGCGACATGGGCAGGGTCGGGGGGCAGCGCCCCCCGTGTCCCGTCTTCAGAAGTCCAGATGCTCGACGTTCAGCGCGTTCTGCTGGATAAACTCGCGCCGCGGTTCCACCACATCGCCCATCAGCTTGGTGAAGATGTCGTCGGCCTCGGCCAGATCATCGACCTTCACCTGCAGGAACGTGCGTGCTTCGGGGTCCAGCGTGGTTTCCCACAACTGTTCGGGATTCATCTCGCCCAGCCCCTTGTAGCGTTGCAGGGTCAAGCCCTTTTCCCCTTCGGCCAGCACGGCGCGCAGCAGGTCGAGCGGCCCGTGGATCGGGGCTTCGCGGTCCTTGCGGATCAGGCGGCTGCCGGCGCCATAGGCGTCGCGCGTGCCGGTCGCCACATGCGCGAGGCGCCGGGCCTCGCCCGAACGCAGCACGGCACCGTCGAGCGTGCGAATTTCCTCGACCCCGCGCAGGATGCGCGCAAGGCGGATGCCCTGATCCTGCGTGATGCGGCCTTGCCAGCCGCGTTCGTACTCCACCGCCACGGCATCCAGCCGCGCGGCCACCCGGTCCGCAATCGCCTGCAAGTCGCTTTGCCCGGCATCGAAGGCCCCGGCAATC
>JAUXPG010000491.1 GCA_030683915.1 Gemmobacter sp. | reverse complement strand
CATTGCCGGTTAACGGGGAGTATCCGAAACGCGCGGGCCGAAAAGATGATCATGATGGCAATCCGTGCAGGCATCGGAATCGGCCGGGAAAGCCGCCCGGACTTGCACCGGGTCCGTGCGTGTGGCGAACGCAAGGCACGCCTGGAATTTAATTGGACAGGCGAAGGGTGCCGAGGCGCGCCCTGATCCGGCTTTTCGTGTCGTCAGAATCCGCGCTGACCGCAAGGCCGATCACGGCCAGATCCGCACGACCGAACACCTTGGCCAGGTCAGATCTCAGATCAACCTTTTCTTCGAACGTGCCAACCCCTGCGGGGCGCAGCACAATCGACATGCCGCGCGCCCCCAGGTAGGGGCTGGGAACGACCGCACCGCGGCGATACGCCCCACCCCAGACATACATCAGCACGCGGACATCCGGATGCTCCAGCAACCGCCGGATCCCCATGCGCCCCGCCGCGACTGCCACCTCTTGCGGCGCGAAGATGACATAAAGCGACAGGTTCCGGTCATCCCCGCCCTTTTGGGAAAGGTCGGTCGGTGGCACCCCGGCCTCGACGCTCCAGCGCCAGGACGCGGACGTGGCCTGCCATGCGGTTGCAGGCACGGCCCGCCACAGCAGCGATACCGCACTGTCCGACGCGACCGAAAGCTCCGATCCAGCTTGCTGCCACGCGTTGCCGCCCAGCAGGCTGAACTTCTGGTGTGTCCATCCGGAAAAGGCGATGGGCTCGGCGCCCGCCGGGTCCGCAAGGGGCAGCAGGGCCGCGGTTGCCACGGCAAGCCACGAACAGATCGCTTTCGGTTTCGACGGCATGGCAATCCTCCTCACATCACGTCCGATACATGGGGCGACTGGGCGTGCCGTCATCCGCACAAAATGGTGATCCTGCGGCCGGATGGCATAGGGCGCCGCCTGCCGCATCGGGTTTCTGACAGGCGAGACCGCCTTTGCAATACAGGGCGCCACATTTGCATCGCACCTCGGTTCCCCTTGCGCGACGAAATGCCGATTCCTGCACGACGGGGAACCGGGCGCACCCGGCGGGGGTTCACTTGGGTAGCCCGAAAGGAAGCAGATGGCCGAAAACACCCAAGCAGCCCTGGACGCGCAAGCGGATGTGGTGATCGTTGGCGCCGGGTTCGGCGGTCTGGAATGTGCCATGGGCCTTGGCCGTGCGGGGGTGGACACGCTGGTGATCGACCGCCGCAACCACAACCTGTTCCAGCCGCTGCTCTATCAGGTTGCCACCGCCGCACTGTCGCCTGCCGACATTGCCGAACCGATCCGCAAGACCCTTGGCCGGTACCAGAGCGTCCGCGTCATGTTGGCCGAGGTGACGGACATTCAGGACAGCGCTGTTGTTCTGTCCGACGGGCGGCGCGTTGGGTTCGGCAAGCTCGTGATCGCGACGGGATCGGACTATACCTACTTTGGCCACGACGACTGGCGCGAACATGCCCCCGGCCTGAAAAGCCTGCGCGAGGCCCGCAAGATCCGCCAACGCCTGCTCATGGCCTTCGAGGCCGCCGAAACCACCCGCGACCCGGCGAAACGCAAGGCTCTGTTGACCACCGCCATTGTCGGCGGCGGCCCGACCGGGGTGGAAATGGCCGGCGCGGTGGCCGAATTGGGCCGCTTCATGATCCGGCGCGACTTTCGGGCGCTGGAGGTGCGCGATATGCGTGTCCTGCTGATTGAGGCGGGTCCGCGCATTCTGGCCGGTTTTCCGGCGAACCTGTCGGACTATGCCGCCGGGCGACTGCGGCGGGCCGGTGTCGAGATCATGCTCGACGCACCTGTCGAAGCGATTGCGCCGGGCGAACTGGTGGTGTCGGACGCCCCCATTGCGGTTGGCTGCATCATCTGGGCTGCGGGAATCAAACCCTCGCCTGCGGCGGGATGGCTGGGGCTGGAGCAGGCGGCAAAGGGCCGTATCCCGGTGGACGACGGGTTGGCGGTGATTGGCAGACCCGACATCTATGCCATGGGTGATACGGCGTCGATGCCGACCCCCTTGCCGGGGCTGGCGCAGGTGGCGAAACAGCAGGGGCGCTGGCTTGGTGCCCGGCTCGTGGCGGAAATTTCGGGCCAGCCCCCGGCCGAGACATTTCGCTTTCGCAATCGTGGAAACACCGCCATGATCGGGCGCAACGCGGCGGTGTTCGATTTCGGAACCTGGCAGCTGACTGGTCCGCTGGCGTGGTTTCTGTGGGCGTTTGTCCACGTCGCGCTGCTGGTGAATTTCGAAAAGAAACTGCTGGTGGCGGTGCAATGGACCGCCCGCTACGTGACCCGTCAACGCGGCGCGCGGCTGATCGAGGAAGACAACCCGACCGTCCCGCGGATCGACTGAAATCCAAGGGGTCCGCGAACCCGATGTCAGCGGACGGGTTGAGGCAGGGGGGATTTCCGAATTGCACCGCCTGCCCCGGCGCCCTAGCCTGTGATGATGCCCATGCAGATCGCGCTTCCCGTCGGCCCTGTGCTGTTGCTCGACGATCTTGACGACGGCAGGCTACGCCTTTCGGCGCTGTTCATCACCGAACGGGGGGCAACCGTGCCGCCGGTCGAAACCCCGGACGGCAGCTTCAGCGCCGAGGTTCTGGCCGAATATGACACCGTTCTGGTCTGGCGCGCACGGTTCACCCTGCCCGCCGACGGCGCATCCTTCTATGGCTGGAACGGGGCGACCTATGCGGTGGCGGGCGACATGACCGGCGATCTGCGCCTTGCCTATGTGTCGTGCAACGGCGAAGAATTCGGCGACATGGACCGCGACATTGCCGAACGCAACGCGATGTGGGCGCGGTTGTGCGACCAGCACCGCCGCCAGCCCTTTGCGCTGCTGCTGCACGGCGGCGATCAGGTCTATGCCGACGAGGTGACCAAAGGGCACCCCTTGAGCCATGACTGGCCCGACCGCGTTCCCCCCGATCCGTCCCAGACCGACATCGATAGCCTTCGGCACCATCTGCGCGAACGGTTCGTCGAACGCTACGCCGGGCTGTACGCCGAGCCGCAGTTTGCGTGGCTGGCGGCGCGGGTGCCCTCGCTGATGCAATGGGACGATCATGATATCTGCGATGGTTGGGGATCGCTGCCACCATCGCGCACCCATTCGGCGGTCGGCCAGACGTTGTTTGCTGTGGCGCGGGAAAGTTTTCTGATCTTTCAGCAGGCGGCGACCGATGGCGATTTGCCCGGCCGCTTTGCGGACCGGGCGGGGCAGCATCTGGGCTGGGCGGTTCACGGCCCGGCCTTGCGCATCCTTGCGCCTGACCTGCGGTCCGAACGGACGCGGCGTCAGATCATGGGCACTGGCGGGTGGGCGATGATGAACGCCGCTGCGACGCGTCACCTTCAGGGCCATACCCTGCTGATGTCGAGCGTCCCCCTGCTGGGCCCCCGCCTCTCGCTGCTCGAAGCGATGATGGTCGTGATCCCGCGGATGCAGAAGTATGAGGATGATCTGCGCGACCAGTGGCAAAGCCGCGCGCACCGCGAGGAATGGCGCCGCATGCTGCGGCTGGTGCGCGACCTTGCACAGCGCGATGGCCACAGCCTGACCGCCGTGTCGGGCGAAATCCATCTGGCGACCCGCGCGGTGATGGACCTTGGCGACGGGCTGCACCTGAACCAGTTGGTCGCGTCGGGCATCGCCCATCATGCACCACCAAAGGCATGGGCGCGTTTTCTGGGCACGTTGGCATGGCTGGGCGAAGACCCGTTGCCGGCGCACCCGATCCGGGTGGAACGCCTGCCCGGCCAGCGAAACCGGTATGTCGCGGAACGCAACTATCTGTTGCTGGAACGCGGCGCCGGAGGGTGGCAGGCGCGGTGGGACCTTGAAGCAAGCGGGTTGACCCCGCCACTGGACCTGCACCCGTCGTCCACCCCGCCCGGGTGACGCCCCGGCGTTCGCGTGGACGAAGATTTGCCCTCAACGTTGCGAGATCCAAGGCCACGCGCCCGCTTGCGGTGCACGCCAAGCAGTGTTGGCCGGCCATTCGATCGCAAGATCAGTGGTGGTTCTCCCCATGAGGGTGCCAACCAACCGAGCCATCGGAGCAGCCCATGCCCTGTTGGCCGCGCTGCCGATCCCCGCCGCCTGCGGCGCGACCGGCCATTCGGCCAAGCTTATGCCAGCCCCACCAGATGCAGCGCCAGCCCCAGAGCCGCCGCGCCGCCAAGAACCGTGGCCATGCCAAGCTTCAGCCGGAACACCGCCACCAACGCCAGCACAGACAGCGCCGCGGCGATCCAGTCCACGGAACCGAGCACCGGCAGTTCCAGCGACAGTGGCCCGGCCTCGATCCGCGTGACCTCGCGCCAGACGACGTGGATGGCGAACCAGATCGCCAGGTTCAGGATCACCCCCACCACCGCCGCCGTCACCGCCGACAGGGCCGCCGCCAGCGCAGGGTTGGACCGCAATCGTTCCATGAACGGCGCGCCAAGGAAAATCCAGGCAAAGCAGGGCGCAAACGTTACCCAGGTGGCCAGCAGTCCGCCAATCGTTCCGGCCAGCAGCGGCATGGCCCAGCCCGCCTCGCGCAGCGCGCCCATGAACCCGACGAACTGCAACACCATGATCAGCGGCCCCGGCGTGGTTTCCGCCATGCCAAGCCCGTCCAGCATCTCGCCCGGTTGCAGCCAGCCAAGGGTGCCGACCGCCTCTTGCGCGACCCAGGCCAGCACGGCATAGGCACCACCGAAGGTCAGCACGGCGAGTTTGGAAAAGAAGGTGGCGATGTCGGCAAACACGCTGCCCGGTGCCAGCACCACCAAAAACGCGACCGGCGCCAACCACACCCCCAGTGCCACCGCCCCGGCGCGAAAGGCGCCTGCCCGCCGCGCGCCGGTCAGATCGCCGTGGTCTTCGCCCAGCAAGGTGTCGGCGTCCGCGACATGGGTCTTGCCGACCGCCCCATGCCCGCCCCCCGACCGGAACGCACCAACCCCGGCCTTCGCGCCTGCCCATCCGATCAGCGCCGCAGCGGCGACGATAAGGGGAAAGGGCGCGCCAAAGGCAAAGATCGCAACAAAGGACGCCGCC
>JAUXPG010000485.1 GCA_030683915.1 Gemmobacter sp. | reverse complement strand
TCCCATGTGGATCACTCCGTTGCCCCCGCCGCTCACAGCTTCGGGGAAAGGTTCACATGGCTCAGTTCTCAGTGAAAATTATGCGCCTAACCGGCTCAGTTCTGGGTGAAAATCAACAAGGCAAGGGGCTGGAAAGCGTTTGTTGCTGCCGCGCTGATCGGTCTTTCATCGCTGGCCGGAGCGGCACCACACGTCTCGGCGCAGACGCTGTTGAACGTCAGCTATGACCCGACGCGCGAGTTCTACCGCGACTACAATGCCTGGTTCGCGGATTGGTGGGTGGCGCAGGGCAATCCGCGCCCTGAAATCCAGACCTCGCATGGCGGGTCGGGCGCACAAGCGCGGGCGGTGATCGACGGGCTGGGCGCGCATGTGGTGACACTGGCGCTGGCGGGCGACATCGAAGCGATTGCCACACGATCTGGCAATATCCCCGCCGATTGGCAGTCGCGCCTGCCGCAGAACGCGTCGCCCTATACCTCGACCATCGTGTTTCTGGTGCGCCAAGGTAATCCAAAGAACCTTCAGGACTGGGATGATCTGGTGAAGCCGGGCATCGAAGTGATCACCCCCAACCCCAAAACCTCTGGCGGGGCGCGCTGGAACTATCTGGCCGCCTGGGGTTATGCGGTGGAAAACGGGCTGGACCCGAAGGAATTCGTCGGCACGCTTTACAGGAACGTCCCGGTTCTGGACACGGCGGCGCGCGGATCGACCACCACATTTGCGCAGCGCGGTCTGGGCGATGTGCTGCTGGCTTGGGAGAATGAAGCCTATCTTGCCCTCAAAGAATTGGGCGAGGATCAGTTCGACATCGTGGTGCCGTCGGTTTCGGTTCTGGCCGAACCCCCCGTCGCGCTGGTCGAGGGCAATATCCCCGACGACGCCACGCGGGCGCTGGCGACAGCCTATCTGGAACAACTATACAGCCCGCAGGCACAGACCCTTGCGCTCAGGCATTTTTACCGCGCTTGGGACGTGTCGGCCGCTGCCCCCGAGGATGTGGCTCGCTTACCCGAAGTGAACCGCCTGACGATCGACTATTTCGGCGGTTGGGCCAAGGTTCAGCCCGAGCATTTCGGCGATGGCGGTATCTTCGACCAGATCTATAAGGTGCAGTGACATGACCGCGCGCCCTTTCACCTTGCGCAATCCCACCCCCATGCCGGGGTGGGGGCTGTCCTTCGGGATCATGGTCACGATGCTGTCCGTCATCGTGCTGGTCCCCATGGGCGTTCTGCTGTGGCGCGGGTTTGTCGGCTTCGGCGCGGGCGGGATGTGGGAGGTGGTCAACCGCCCCCGCGTCTGGTCTGCACTGGAACTGTCGTTCCGCGCGGCGCTGATCGCCTCGCTGTTCAACCTCGTCTTCGGCGTGATCCTCGCATGGGTGCTGGTGCGCTACCGATTTCCGGGCAAGCGCTTGATCGATGCGGCCGTCGATCTGCCTTTCGCCTTGCCCACGGCCGTTGCTGGCATCGCCCTAACGGCGATCTATGCGCCGAACGGAGTGTTCGGGTCGGTAATCCAGGACACCTTCGGCATTCGTGTCGCCTATACCGAGCTTGGCATCTGGATCGCGCTGATCTTCGTGGGCCTGCCCTTCGTGGTGCGCACCGTGCAGCCGGTGATCGAGGAGATCGACCGCGAGACCGAGGAAGCCAGCGCAACCCTCGGCGCCAGCCGCCTGCGCACGGTAACGCATGTCGTGCTGCCGATGCTTGCGCCTGCCGCGCTGACGGGCTTTGCGCTCGCGCTCGCCCGGTCGGTGGGGGAGTACGGGTCGGTCATCTTCATCGCGGGCAACCTGCCCAACGTGACCGAGATCGCGCCGTTGCTGATCGTCATCCGGCTGGAGGAGTTCGATTATGACGGCGCGGTCGCCATCGCCATCGCGATGTTGACGATCTCCTTCGCGCTGCTCTTGGCCATCAACCTCATCCAGATCTGGAGCCGACGCCGCATGGGCGCGGTGTGACGGAGGAACCCATGACCGATACCCTGACCATCCCCTCCCGCCCCCGCGCGTTTCGACCGGCAACGACGGAGCCCACAGTCGTGAAGGGGGCGCTGATCGCGCTCTGCCTTGCTGTGCTGACCGTTCTTCTGTTCGCCCCCCTGATTGCAGTGTTCGAGGAAGCGCTCCGGCGCGGCTGGGCATTCGCGCTCGCGTCCTTGTCAGAACCCGACGCCCAATCGGCGATCTGGTTGACGCTGACCGTGGCGGCCATCGTCGTGCCCTTGAACGCGGCCTTCGGCATTGCCGCCGCCTGGGCGATCACGAAATTCGACTGGCGCGGCAAGGCGTGGGTCTTCACCCTGATTGACCTGCCGTTTTCCGTTTCGCCTGTCGTGGCGGGCCTCCTGTTCGTGCTGATGTTCGGCGCGAACTCGGCCCTTGGCGCGTGGCTTGTGGCAAGCGGCTTTCCCATCGTCTTTGCCGTGCCCGGCATCGTGCTGGCCACGCTGTTCATCACCTTCCCCTTTGTTGCGCGCGAACTGATCCCGGTGATGCTGGAACAGGGCCGGGCCGAGGAGGAAGCGGCACTGACGCTGGGCGCATCCGGCTGGCGCACCTTCTTCACCGTCACGCTGCCCAATATCCGCTGGGCACTGCTTTATGGCGTGCTGCTGTGCAACGCCCGCGCCATGGGGGAATTCGGTGCGGTCGCCGTGGTTTCGGGCAAGATCCGGGGCCAGACCACCACGATGCCGCTGATGATCGAGATGTTCTACAACGAATACCTCTCGGTCGCGGCCTTCACGATGGCGGGCGTTCTGGCGCTTCTGGCCTTCGTGACCCTGACACTCAAGACGGCTCTGGAATGGCGATACGCCGACCAGTTGGCCGCCACCCACCGACATTGATGGAGACCGCCATGAACATCGAGATCGAAGAGATTTCCAAGGACTTCGGCACCACCGCAGCCTTGCATCCCGTGTCGCTGTCCATTCCCTCGGGGACGCTGGTCGCTCTGCTGGGGCCGTCCGGGTCGGGCAAGACGACGCTTTTGCGCATCCTCGGGGGTCTCGAGTTTCCAACCGCAGGCCGTGTGCTGTTTGATGGTGCGGATGCCACCAACCTCAGCGTTCAGGACCGCCGGGCGGGGTTCGTATTCCAGTCCTATGCCCTGTTCCGGCACATGACGGTATTTGACAACATCGCCTACGGCCTGCGGGCCCGCCCCCGCCAGTCGCGTCCGCAATCGGCCGAGATCGCGCGCCGCGTGACCAAGCTTTTGGACCTGATCAAACTGCCCGACATCGGCGCGCGCTATCCCAGCCAGTTGTCGGGTGGTCAGCGTCAGCGTGTGGCCCTGGCGCGTGCGCTGGCGATCGAGCCGCGGATGATGCTGCTGGACGAACCCTTCGGCGCGCTGGATGCCAAGGTGCGCCGCGAACTGCGTCAGGGGCTTCGCGACATCCATGACACCACCGGACTGACCAGCATTTTTGTCACCCATGATCAGGAAGAGGCCATGGAACTGGCCGATCTGGTGGTGGTCATGTCGATGGGAAGGATCGAACAGGTGGGCAAACCCGAGGACATCCGCGCCCGGCCAAAAACCGAATTCGTCAGGGAGTTCGTATCGGCATGACCGCAGTTCCCGCACCGTCCCTGACACTCGACCGGATCGACCGGAAGATCCTGCAGGAGTTGATGCAGGACGCGACCCTTCCTGTGACACAATTGGCCGAACGCGTCGGCCTTTCTCAAACGCCGTGCTGGAAGCGGGTGCAAAAGCTTGAGGCGGCGGGGGTCATTTTCGGGCGGGTAGCACTGGTGGATCCCGCCCGGATCGGCCTCGGTCTGACCGTCTTCGTCGAGATCGAGGCGACCGATCATACGCCTGAGTGGCGCGCAGCCTTTGCCACCGTCGTTGCGGACTATCCCGAAATCCTCGAGGTCCACCGCATGGCGGGCGAAGTCGACTACATGCTCAAGGTGGTCGTAAGCGGCATGGCCGCCTACGATGCCCTATACCTTGACCTGACGCAGCGCGTGCCGTGCCGGAATGTGACCTCCAAATTCTCAATGGAACGCATCAAGACGACAACGGTTTTGCCCATCGACACTTCTGCCGCCTGATTGGTGCGTATACTGGGTGAATGTAGCAGGAGAATGAATGGCACCTTTCGGCCGGTGAGAGTGCGTGCGACCGTCGGCTCAAGGCGTAGGCTACTATGGCAGGGCATTCTGGAAGCGCTGGACCGGATACCACGCCCGAAG
>JAUXPG010000331.1 GCA_030683915.1 Gemmobacter sp. | reverse complement strand
GGCGCGCGCCACGCCGGCGCCGCTGGTCAAATAGCGGCCTTCGTTGTCATAGCGCTCGGCACCGACATGCGGATGCGCGCCAAACGGGATCGACCGTTTGACCAGCAGCGACTGGTCAGGCGTTTCGAAATTATAGGACACCAGCGACACCTCGCCGGTTGTGGCCTGATCCAGCGCCTGCCATTCGAACACCTGATCGCGGTGTTCAAATTCGACCACTTCGGCTTCCACATATTCCAGTTTGGGCCCGCCGGGCAGCGGCTTGTGCTGGCCCGGACTGTCGGCGAGCACCATGGTTTCCGCGCTGCCGTCGTGGGTGAAGTAGTAATAGATCCCCTCCTCCTCCATCAGACGCGAGATGAAGGCGAAATCGGTTTCGCGGTACTGGATGCAATAGGGCCGGGGATCATAAGATGCGCTCAGGGTCAGCTTGAGGTTGGAACTGAAGCCATCCTCCTGCGTGACCTCCTGCACGATGGCACTGGTGGTCTTGCCCTGGAACACCTTGCAATCGGCCTGCCGCGTCAGGAACCAGAAGCGCGGCCGGACCTCCATCACAAAGCGGGCCATGCCTTGATGGGTGCCGATGTATTCCGCCTGTACGCACAGCCCGTGGAATTGGCGCAGGTCGGCCCCGGGTTCGGCATAGCCCAGCGTCACCTGCTGGCCAAGCAACCCCCGAAGGCTCAACGACCTGTCGCGACACAGGAATTCAATACGCATCCGCGTGAGTTCGCTTAGCGCCTCTTCGATGATCGCGGCCTTGACCACCAGTTCTGGCAGCGCACCGTCGGAACTGGTGGCCTTGAGCCAAAAGGTCGGCTTGGGGTCTGGGGTGGTAGAGGACATGGCGGTTTCCTTCCCCGTCCGGGGCAGTCTAGCGCGTCGGGGGCGACGGGTCCAACACAGGGTTTGCGGGGGCGGCCTCAGTCAAAGGCATAGCTGAACTCTCCCGCCGTCACGTCCAGCGCCACGCGGGCGACCTTGTGACCTTCAAGCATCCGGCGCAGGAATTCGGCCGAGATGTCGGGCAGCATGGAGTTGGTCACGATGGCGTCGATCATCCGTCCGCCCGATTCCACCTCCTGACAGCGCGCTACGATGGTCTCGACCACCGCATCGGTATAGGTGAACGGCACAGCATGCGCCGCGCGCACGCGCTTGCCGATCCGGTCGAGTTGCAGGCGGGTGATCTTGCCCAGCATGTCAGGCGACAGCGGGAAATACGGGATCACCACCAACCGCCCCAGCAACGCGGGCGGAAACACCTTGAGCAGAGGATCGCGCAGCGCCTTGGCCATGTCCTCGGGTTCGGGCATCAGTTCAGGGTCGGCGCACAGGTCCATGATCAGGTCGGTGCCCGCGTTGGTGGTGAGCAGGATCAGGGTGTTCTTGAAATCGATCACCCGGCCTTCGCCATCCTCCATCACGCCCTTGTCGAACACCTGAAAGAAAATCTCGTGCACGTCGGGGTGGGCCTTTTCCACCTCGTCGAGCAAGACCACGGAATAAGGTTTGCGGCGCACCGCCTCGGTCAGCACACCGCCTTCGCCATAGCCGACATAGCCGGGGGGCGCGCCCTTGAGCGACGATACGGTATGTGCCTCCTGATATTCGCTCATGTTGATGGTAATGACGTTCTGTTCGCCGCCATACATCACCTCGGCCAGCGCCAGCGCGGTCTCGGTCTTGCCGACGCCGCTGGTGCCCGCGAGCATGAAAACCCCTATGGGCTTGCTGGGGTTGTCGAGCCCTGCGCGGCTGGTCTGGATGCGTTTGGCGATCATCTTCATCGCGTGATCCTGCCCGATCACGCGCTTGGCCAGATGCTGGTCAAGGTCCAGCACGGTCTGGATTTCGTCGCGCACCATGCGGCCCACCGGAATGCCGGTCCAATCGCCCACCACGCTGGCCACCGCCTGCTGGTCCACGATCGGCAGGATGAGCGGGCTGTCCCCTTGCAGTGCGGTCAGGTCGGCGTTGCGGGCCTTCAACTCGGCCATCAATGCGGCGCGGTCGGGCGCCGCGGCCCCCCCCGCCCCGGCGTCTTCTGCCGGGGCCTCCGCGTCAACCGGCTGCCCCCCCTCGCGCAAGGCGGCGCGCAGGGCAAGGATCTGTTCTACCACCGCCTTTTCCGCTTCCCACCGGCCGGTCAGAATGGCAAGGCGGGCTTCTTCGTCGGCCTTGGCGTGTTCGATGGCGGCGCGGCGATCGGCCACCTCGTAGCCCGCCGTCTCATCACGGTCGATGATGCCGAGTTCGGTATTGAAGGCGTCGATCCGCTTGCGCGCGTCATCCACCTCGGCCGGAACCGCATGCTGGCTGATCGACACGCGCGCACAGGCGGTATCGAGCACCGACACCGCCTTGTCGGGCAGTTGCCGGGCCGGAATATAGCGCGCCGAAAGGGCCACCGCCGCAGCCAGCGCCTCGTCCAGCACCTGCACGCGGTGATGTTTCTCCAGCATCGACGCGATGCCGCGCATCATCAGCGTCGCCTTCGCGACCGATGGTTCATCCACCACCACGGTCTGGAACCGGCGGGTCAGCGCCGGGTCTTTCTCGATGTGCTTCTTGTATTCCGCCCAAGTCGTGGCACCGATGGTCCGCAGCGTGCCACGCGCCAGCGCGGGTTTCAGCAGGTTGGCCGCATCGCCGGTGCCCGCCGCACCACCCGCGCCCACCAGCGTGTGCGTCTCGTCAATGAACATGATGATCGGCGTGGCCGAGGCCTGCACCTCGTCGATGACCGACCGCAGGCGGTTTTCAAACTCGCCCTTCATGCTGGCACCGGCCTGCAACAGGCCCACATCCAGCGACAGGATGCGCGCATCTGCCAGCACCGGCGGCACGTCGCCACGCGCGATGCGCAGCGCGAAGCCTTCGACCACCGCCGTCTTGCCCACCCCCGCTTCGCCCACCAGAATGGGGTTGTTCTGGCGCCGCCGCATCAGCACGTCCACAACCTGCCGGATTTCCTCGTCCCTGCCTACGATGGGGTCGATCTTGCCGTCCCTGGCCTGTTGGGTCAGGTCGGTGCAGAACTGCTTGAGCGCCTCTTCCTTGCCCATCTGCGCGGGGGCGATGGCGCCCGATGCCTCGCCCGGGACCGCGCCGCCGCCGATCCGGGTGCCATCCTTTGCGGCCATCGCGTCTTCGGGCGAACCGCCCGTGATCTTGGCAAAGTTTTCCAGCAGGTCAGCAGGCTTGATCTTGGCGAATTCGCTGGAGATGCCGGTCAGTTGCCGTGCAAGGCTGGGCGTTTGCAACATGGCCAGCACGATATGCCCGCTGCGCACGGCGCTGTCGCCGTATTTCAGCGTGGCATAGAACCACGCCTCGCGGATCGCGGTTTCGATGTGTTCGGAGATGCCCGACACCGCCACCGCCCCGCGTGGCAACCCGTCGAGCGTGCGGGTGATATCGGCGGCAATCTTGGCACTGTCGAGGTTGGCGTGCCGGATGATGCGGTGCAGGTCGCTGTCTTGCAGGTTCAGCACCTGCACCAACCAATGGACGAATTCGATGCCGGGGTTGCCCCGCAGCTTGCCAAAGACCATCGCCCCTTCGAACGCCTGATAGCACAGTTTGTTGAGTTTGCCGAACACGGCGGCGCTGCTGATTCCGGTCATGCGGCTGTCCTTTCCTGTGACAGGGTCGCGCCCTGTGCGTCCTGATGGATGTGCGGATCAAGAAACAGGTCGGCGGCGTCGCGACCCGGCCGGCGCGCCCCGATCCACGTGGTCAGTCCCAGACGCGCGCCCTGACCCAGGATCGGGGGCGGCGCATCCTCGGCGCGCAAAATCAGGTTGGCGTCCCAATCCAGTTCATCGCCGGCAAGGGCGCGCACGGCGGCGACCAGACGCGGCAGGGACTGGCCGCCCGGCAACAGGCGCTGGAATTGGTCATGCGTCAGCGGGCCGATCCGCAGGCGGAACTTCGCGCTGCGCGACCAGACGGCAGACCCAAGCCCCGCATCCCGACCCAGCGTGCCCAGCCTGCCGAGCTGCGATCGGTCCTCCGGTTCCAGCGCCAGCCAGCATCCGATGAATTCCTGAACCGCCACCGGAACGCCGAACAGGCTGGACAGCATCGCCGCCAGTGCCTCGGGGTTCTTGGGACCCGGCGCCAGAAAACCGGCAAAGCGCAGCCGGGCCAGATCGGGCATTGCGTCGCGGTCGCGAAACGCGGGCCCACCCAGCCCTGCCAGCGCGGCCACCCGGCTTTCGATGCGCCCCCCCGGCCCACGATCAAAATCGGGGGCAGGCTGGCCGGTGACCCAAGCGCGGTGCAGGAGCGACATGAACCTGTGCGTGAACATGTTCAGAAACGCCACCAACGTCGGGTCACCGTCGTTCATCTGACGGTCGCGGGCATATTCGGTCAGATGGGTCGGCAGCGGCCCATGGGGGCCGAAATAGCCAAAGAACCTGTTGACCAACTCTCCCGGCGCTGCCCCGCCGGGCGGAGCAAAACTGCGGATGGTGGTGGGGGGAAACGCCAGCTCCGCCTCTTGCGAAAGGCGCACGTGGTCTTCGCGCGGGCGCCGCGACCGGCCCAGGGGCGGGGCGTCGGAAAACCGCGCCTCGATCAGGCGCAAGGCAAAAAAGATGTGATGGGCTTGCGGGTCGTCGATCAGGCGCTGGAACAACGTCAGATCGTCCGGCCCAGCCCCGTCGCGGGACGCCATCTGGCAATCTCTCCTCTTTGCTGGGACACCAGCACGGTTTCGGTAAAGCTGTTGATCGACACATGGCGGCGAAAGAACCGCTCCAGGACCGCGCCGAGCACATAGACGCCGGTGCCTTCGAAGAACGCGTCGTCCAGATGCAGGGTGATCTCGAGGCCGCGGATGGCGGTTGACAGCACTTCGTCGTGCATGCGCCGCACGATCGGGCGGCTCGACAGCCGCACGATGCCCTCCAGCTGTTTCGAAGCCCCCCGGTCGCCCGGCGGCGCATAAAGCCCGACCAGTTCGCGCAACGCCTCGGCCCCGGTGCCGCGCGTGGTGTCGGCCAGCGACAGATAGTTCAGCGACAGATGCCCGATCAGCCGCCACGCCGCATCGCCCTGCGCCAGTGTGGGGCGCGGGCGGGTTGGCGACACCGGCACGCTGATCCCGCGCACCGGGCCACCGCCGGGCAGATGGAACATCCCGCGCGACCCGGTGCCCAACAGCAGCGGCAAGTCGCGGTTGGTGACATGGGCGCGCACCGCCAGTTGCTGGATGCTGCCTGCAAACGGCGCGTGCCCCGCGTCCACCAGCGACAGCCAGCTTTCCGAGCCAAGGTATGTGGTGCGCGCGCCTTTCAGCTTTTCGCGTTCGGTGCGCTGGCGCATCTTGCGGCTGATCGCGAAATAGGCGGGCTGGCGCTGACCGGCGGCGGTGAAGTCATCGGCCGAGTAGAACGGGTGAAAGTTGGTGTCCTCGATGCCTTCGCCGCTGATGCCGGTGACGGAATCGACGGAAAACACCTCGTAATCCATCGGTGCGGTGCGGTCGGGCACCACGCGGTGTTCGGTTTCCGAAGCCAGGACCGGCACACGGTCGCAGCGTTTTTCAAACAGGTTGATGGCCGGGGTGGCGTTGAGGATGAAGGCTTCGGGTGAGACATGCGCGGCCATGTCAGGATGACCGTGGCGCAGCACGATCCAGATGTCCACCTCGGACCCCTGCGCCCGCGCCAGTGCGCCCGACAGCCCGTCCATGTCCACGAAGTGGAACCTGTCGGGCATGGCAAAATATTCCTGGAGCAGCCTGTAGCCGTCGAAGCTGGGCACGGGGGTGGGCAACAGCGCCTCGGCCCGGTCAAACCCTGCCGCGCGCACGTTGCCCCGGTCCAGCGCCATCACCCAATCTGCGCGCCGGTCGGTGGACCGCGCGACCAGCCCGCAGGCGCCGGTGCACAGCAGTTCGTGCAACTGCCAGCCGCGCGCGCCCTGCCCGCCGACGAACACCCGCAGCGCATCAAGCGGCAATTCCGCGAGCGCAAGGCCACCCGGTCGGCGCAGCCGCAGCCGGATGCCGGCCCGCGCCTCGGGCAGCAGCGCCACGCCGGCGGCGACAAGCGCGCCGCGCCCCTCGACATACTCGGCCGCGGCCACCTCCAGCGGCCATAGCGTGACATCATGCGCGGTGCGAAACGTGCAGGCCGTCGCCTGCCCGGACGGCAAGGCCGAGCGCACGACGGTATGGCGCGGCATCACATGGCCATCCTTCAGCGCCGGATTGGCCACATCAGCATCAAAGGCCACAACCATCATCGACGGCGTGGGCGCCAGAAAATGCGGGTAAACGATATCGAGCAGGTGGCTCGTGAAGGCCGGGTATTGCAGGTCAAGTTCCAGTTGCACCCGCGCTGCCAGAAAGGCCGCCCCTTCCAGCAGGCGTTCGACATAAGGGTCGTGCACCTCCAGCCCGTCCATCCCCAGACGCGCGGCGATCTTGGGGTAGGACTGTGCAAATTCGGCGCCCATTTCCCGCAGGAAGGCCAGTTCGCTTTCATAATGGCGCAAAAGGCGGGTATCCATCGCGGGCTACCCCACTCGTTCCAGCGCGACCTGTCCGGTGGTCAGGTCGATCCTGGAGCGCAGGTAAAGCTCCATCGGCACCGGCTGGGCCCACATGTCGGCGTGGATGTCGAACACAACCACCGCCTGCGACAGCTTTTCGTCCTGCCGCAGCACCACATCCAGCGTGCCCTGGCTTAGCCGCGGTTCGAACCGTTCCACCGCCTTGCGGATCGAGGCCCGGATACGCAAGGCGCGGTCAAGGGTATTGTAATCGCCCGCCACCTCCTCGACGCCAAAATTCAGCACCGATCGGGCGGCGTGAGGGTACACTTCGGGATCGATCTCGCGTTCGTTGTTGGTGCTGTTGAGCAGCCAGCCAAGATCGCGCCGGATGATTTCGCGCAGGCGCCGCAGGTCGATCAGGCGGTCGTCGGGGCCGTCGACCGTGCGGTCGGGCGCCTGATCGACCAGCCGGTCCAGCAACGACGGTTGCAGACGATCGACGATGGTGCGGTCAGACATCGGCGGGCTGTCCTGCTGCGGGGGGCAACATGACAAGGCTGCGCACATCCATCAGCGCCACGTCGCCCGCATCGGTTGCCAGCACCCGCTGCCCGGTTCCGGCGAAGCTGTCGTTGCCCATGTCCTGCCAGCGGGTCGCGCGGGCCAGTGTGGCCAGCGGATCGCCCGCAGCCACCGTGCCGGGATACCGCGTCGGAATCAGGGCGACCTGTTCGGCCCCGGTTGCCAGCGTCAGATGCGCGGGGGTCCAGACGGCATCGCGCAGATCGGCGGGAGGGTCCATCCGCAGCGCAGACACCGCGGTGAAGGGCATCCAGTAGTATTTGCCGTTCATCACCACTTCCAGCATCGGCCCAAGCCGCATGTCGGCATCGGCGATCCATGCGAAGGGGGAGTCGTTGATCATGCCGGGGGTCGCAGGGGCCGCGTCGAACGCACGCGCCCGCAGATCCGCGGCATCGGCCGCGCGCCCGGCGGCGTTTGCCGACAGCGCCTCGATCAGCAGTGCCATCCATTCCTGCGGCGCGCCAAACACCATGGGCTGCTTCTGGCCGGCGAACACCCTTTCGCGAAACACCTCGCAGATGATCGCCTCGCGGTAGGTGCGGGCCATGGCCTCGGCCGCCGGGTCAAGCTCAACGCAGACTTTGAGTTGTTGCACCGCACGTTTCCAGTCGCCGCGCAGGCACAGCAACTGGAACAGAAACACGCGCAGTTTCGCGTCGGCGGGCGCCTTGCGCACCT
>JAUXPG010000421.1 GCA_030683915.1 Gemmobacter sp. | reverse complement strand
ATGTGTCGGCCGAAATCTGGCCAAGCTTGTCCAAGTTGCGCCCGCGGCGGAACCCGGGGCGCGTGGCCTCGACCACGATGAGGCTCATGTTGCCTGACCCGCGGCCTTCGGCGGTGCGGGTGACGACGATCACCAGATCGGCATGCTGACCGTTGGAAATGAAGGTCTTCTGCCCGTTGATGACCCAGTCGTCACCATCCCGCACCGCAGTAGTCCGGATGCCTTGCAGGTCGCTGCCGGTGCCCGGTTCCGTCATGGCGATGGCGCAGACGGTCCGGCCTTCGACCATGCCCGGCAGCCAGCGCGCCTTCTGCTCGGGGGTTCCATGCGACAGCAGGTAACCTAGGCACACATCCGAATGCACCGAGATGTCGGCGGCCGGACCGGCAAAGCCGGACCAGGCCAGTTCCTCGGCCACCACGGCATTCATGCGAAAATCGCCACCGACCCCGCCGTATTCCTCGGGGACAGTCGGGCACAGAAGGCCGGCCGCCCCGGCCTTTTCCCAGAAGCTGCGGGCCACGATGCCTGCGGCCTCCCACTGGGCGAACTGCGGCGAAATCTCGGCCTGGATGAAACGGCGCGTGCTGGCGCGCAGCTGGCGGTGGTCCTCGTCGTAGATCGCCCGATCCGACAGCATGGTCATTTCTCCTCGCGACGGACCCGACAGGGCCGGGTCTGGGGAGGATTGTAGTACGCCAGATTACCTTATTGCAAGCGAACCATTTTGTGACGCAGCGTCGCTTCAGTCCAGCCCGTCGCCGCCGCTGTCTCCATCCTCGCCGTTGGTCAGAGCGATCAGGTTCTGCTTCATCCGGTAAAGCGTCTGCGCTGTCCGTTCTAGGTCGTCACGCGGGATTCCAGCCAGGATTTTGGCGTTGAAGCTGTCATTGACCGGGGCGATATCTTTGATCAACTGGCGCGCCTTGTCGGTCAGGAACACCCGTTTGACCCTGCGGTCCTTGCCGTCAGGGATGCGGTCGACAAAGCCGGCGCCCTGCAGGCGATCGATCAGCGAACCCAAGGCCACCTTGCCCACGTCCAGTTCGTTCGCCAACTGCGTCTGCGGAAGTCCGTCATTTCGGGAAATGAAGGCCAGAACCCACCATTGCGACCGGGTAATGCCCAGAGGCGCCAACTCACGATCAAAGCAGACGCGCCGGAGCCGCGACACATCGTGGATCAGATAGCCCAGCCGCAAATCCCAGGATCGAGTGTCGTTCATTCCATGCCCTCGTCAGCGTCAATGCAGGCGGCAACTAGCCTTGGTGCGCAAACATATCAATACGCTTGTGAAAGGAAAGCCGAAGCTGTGGCTCAGGCGCTTTACTTGTACGATACGTCAGCATACTATTTGCTGCAATATGTAACTTGCCGGATCAAGGAGTCGCCCGATGCGGAAATCGAACAAGGTTATCGTCAGTTGTGCTGTCACCGGGTCCATCCATACCCCGACCATGACCCCGCACCTGCCGATCACGGCCCCGCAGATTGCCGCCGAAGGGATCGCTGCGGCCAAGGCAGGGGCCGCCATCCTGCACCTGCATGCCCGCAAGCAGGATACCGGCGCCCCGTCACAGGCGCCCGAGGACTACGCGCGCTTTCTGCCGGTCATCAAGACGAACTGCGACGCGGTCATCAATATCACCACCGGCGGCGGGCTGGGCATGTCGCTGGACGACCGGCTGGCCGCCGCGAAGTGGGCGCGGCCCGAGGTTGCATCCATGAACATGGGGTCGCTCAATTTCAATATCTCGGGGGCTGCAGGCAAGATTTCGGAATTCCAGCAGCCTTGGGAAAAGCCCTACCTGGAAATGACACGGGATTTCATCCTCTCCAACACCTTTACCCAGATCGAGCGCGGCATCACCGAATTGTCGGAAGGCGGCACGCGGTTCGAGTTCGAATGCTACGACATCGGCCACCTTTATAACCTCGCGCATTTCCGTGATCGCGGGTTGGTGGAGGGGCCGCTATTCATCCAGGGGGTGTTCGGCATACTGGGTGGCATCGCCCCCGAGTTGGAGCATCTGCTGCACATGAAGGCCACCGCCGACCGGCTGTTCGGCGATGAATACTACCTGTCGGTGCTGGGCGCAGGGCGCCACCAGATGCCATTTGCCGTAGCGAATGCCTTGCAAGGGGGGCATGTGCGCGTCGGACTTGAGGACAGTATTTTTATTTCCAAAGGCAAATTGGCCGCGTCGAACGCCGAACAGGTCGCCAAGATCGTGCGAATACTGGGCGAACTTTCGCTGGAGGTGGCAACCCCGGCTGAAGCGCGGGCCATGCTGGGGTTGAAAGGTGCGGATCAGGTCGGGTTCTAGAGCGCGCGCACGGGGATCAGCCTCGAGTCGGCACGGCCTTTCGTTCGAGATTGATGGCATAGACGCCGGTGGCCACGATGATAAGGGCGCCAAGTACCGTCCATTGGTCGGGTAGTTGGCCAAACAGCAGCCAGCCATAAAACGTGGTCCAGATGATGTGGCTGTACTGCGTCGGCGCCACGGCGACCGAATTGCCGATTTCCAGGGCCTTGATCATCAGGAATTCCGCCAGCCCGGCAGTCACCGCCATCAGCGCCAGCAAGGCCCAGATGTGTGGGTGGGTCGGGGTGACCCAAACGAACGGCATCGCCAACAGCAAAAGACCGCTGGCGCCAAGTGACGAATAGGCGATGGTGGTGGCCAGCGGGTCTACCCCGCTTAACAGGCGCGAAATCATCTGCCTCAGCGCAAAGCACAGCGCTGACAGCACGGCAAACGCCGCCGCCGGGTGAACCGCGCCGAGCCCGGGGCGCAGGACGACCAGTGTGCCGACAAACCCCAGCGCGACGGCAACCCAACGCCGGCGGTCGACCCGTTCGCGCAGCACCAGCGCGCCCAGCACAGTCACGAAGAACGGCGCGACAAACGTCATTGCCGAAGCGTCCGCCAACGGGACCTTGGCGATGGCCAGAAAGAAGAAGGACACGGAAAAAGCCGCAAGCGCCCCGCGCAACACCTGCAACACCGGGCGACGGGTGCGCAACACGACCGGACCACGCACCGCCAGCATGGCAAGAACCCCCGCCAGCAAGCCAAACTGCCTCGCAAACCCGACCTGAATCGGGCTCAGGCTGTCGGTCAAAAGTTTCGCAACCGCGTCGCCCGCTGCAAACAGAAAGAACCCGCCAGCCGCCAACCCGATCGCGCGCAGGTTTTCAACTGGGACTGGCATGCCCCCGCTATGTCCGCGCCTTGTAATCCTCGGCCATCCGGCGCGCGATGATCATCTTCATAACCTCGATGGAGCCGCCTGCGATCTTGGTGATGCGTGCGTCAGCGTAGGCGCGGGCGATGGGGTATTCCCACATGTAGCCCCAGCCACCGAACAGTTGCAAGCATTCGTCCACAACCTTGCAGTGCAGTTCGGTCGTGTACATCTTGGCCATTGCGGCCTCGACTGGGTCGAGTTTGCCCTTCATGAACAATTCGATGCACTTATCCGTAAAGACACGGCCGACGGTGGCCATGGTCTTGAGTTCCGCCAACTTGAACTGGGTGTTCTGGAAATCATAAATGGTCTTGCCGAAGGCTTGGCGCTGCGAGGTATAGTCGAGCGTCCATTCGATGACGGTTTCCGCCACTGTGGCCGACCGCACGGCCTGGGCCAGCCGTTCCTGCGCCAGTTTGGTCATCATCAGGGAAAATCCCTGACCTTCCTCGCCCAGCATGTTTTCGGGGGGCAGGTGCATGTCCTCGAAGAACAGCTCTGACGTGTCCTGCGCCAGCATGCCCAGTTTGTCCAGGTTGCGCCCGCGCTTGAAGCCGGGCCGATCGCCTTCGACCAGAAACAATGTGATGCCCTTGGCCCCGCCATCGCGGTCGGTCTTTGTGGCCAGCACGAGGATGTCGCACATCTGGCCATTGGAGATGAACACCTTTTGCCCGTTGATGACAAACTCGTTGCCGACCCGTTCCGCGCGTGTGCGGATCGCCTTCAGGTCCGACCCGGCATGCGGTTCGGTCATGCCAAGCGAACCGATCGCCTCGCCCGACACCATTTTGGGCAGCCATTTGCGTTTCTGATCCTCGGTGCCGAAGGACAGAATGTAGGTTGCGACTAGATCGGTGTGGATCAGAAACCCGGGGCCAGAAGCGCCCGCGCGCCACAACTCCTCGAACACCACCACGTCGAACAGGTAGTCCAGCCCCAAGCCGCCATATTCCTCGGGCACGGTACAGCACAGCAGGCCTTGGGCGCCCGCCTTCAGCCACAAGTCCCGAGGAACCTGACCATCCTTTTCCCACTGCGCGTGGTAGGGGACGATTTCCTTCTCGACGAACTTGCGCACCGTTTCGCGGAACATGTGGTGTTCCTCGCGGAAAAGGGTCCGTTCGATCATGTTGCGCGCTCCAGAAGATCGTATGTTAGCGAACTTTACCACCCGGATTTGTGGTAAGCAAGCGAACAGTATGTCTGCGGGCGATTTCCGTCAGAGACTTGCCAATAAGGTTTCGCGATGCCCGGGCGCGGCAAGGGGCGCCAGACGGCGGGCGCAATCAGCCTGTGAAACCCCGCGCAGGTCGGCACCCCCGTGCTAGGTGAGGACCAGATCGGTATCGAACCGGCCGAGCCGGACCGGCGAACCCGGTGTGTCCAGCAGCGGGGCCATATGGTTCAACCGCAGAACAGATTCCGGTGAAGGTCAGGCCGGGCAACGGCCCGGCCTGAAAGGCCCTGCGCAAGAAGCTGCGACGCCCCCGAACAGGCATGCCGCCAGAACAGCCCGTTTGCAGGCAGATGGTCGACCAGCCGATCCGGGGACATCGCAAGAGGCGCCACGGGTCAGTCGACGAACTTGTGGAAGTCAGGTTTGCGCTTTTCGTTGAAAGCGTTGACTCCTTCCTTCGATTCATCCGTCGCGTAGTACAGTTTCACCGCGTGCAGTGCGAGGTTGCTGATCCCGCGAATGCTGTCGCTGTCGGCATTGAACGAACGTTTCAGGAAGGCCAGCGCGGTAGGCGAGCGTTCGGCCAGCGTGTCGGTCCATTTCGTCACGGCATTATCCAACTCTGCCGCGGGCACCACCTTGTTGATCAGCCCCATCTCGGCAGCTTCCTGGGCGGTGTACATCTCGTTCAGATACCAGATCTCGCGCGCCTTCTTGTCGCCGACGATCCGCGCCAGCAGGGCCGTGCCCCAACCTGCATCGAAGCTGCCGACCTTGGGCCCGACCTGACCCATGCGGGCGGTATCTGCCGCGATTGCCAGATCGCAAAGCGTAACAAGCACGTTGCCGCCCCCGATGGCAAAGCCGTTGACCCGGGCGATGACCGGCTTGGGCACGTCGCGGATCAGGCCCTGCAATTCGTCGATCGGCAGGCCGACCACGCCGCGGCCGTCATAGTTGCCTTCGTGGGCCGACTGGTCGCCGCCGGTGCAGAACGCCTTTTCGCCGGCGCCCGTCAGGACGATGGAGGACACGCCCTTGTCGTTGGCCGCAAGATGCAAGGCGCGGATGATGTCTTCCAGCGTCTGACCGCGGAAGGCGTTGTAGACCTTCGGGCGGTTGATGATGATCCAGGCCGCGCGACCGCGCACTTCGTAGAGGATGTCCTGAAATTCCGGGGCGTTGGCCATAGTCTGGCTCCTTTGGGGCATGAGGTTCGGTGTTACCGGGCATTACGTTTCGGCAACGAGCGAATCGCTCAGGATTCGGTAGATGCCGTTACAGCGCACGACGGGTTCGCCGTCGGCCGTGACAATGCACTGATAGAACAACAGCTTGCGCGTCATCTTCACGGTCTTTGGGATGCCCTCGATCCAAGAGGCAAGCGGTGCGGGGGCAAGAAAGTCCACCGAGACCGAAATTGTCGGGGCCGAGGCCGAACGCCGCGGCAATTCGGGCAGGACATATCCCAGCACGTCGGAGAACAGCGACAGCAACCCACCGTGGCATACATTCCGCGCGTTAACGTGATGCGGCAGGACACGGAACCCCAGCCGGGACGGCCCGTCGCCATCCCGGACGTAATAGGGTCCGCAGAAATCCTCGACCGCCGTGCCGGAGGTCAACGGCAGATAGCCCGGCGGCGGGCGATCCCGGATCGGGTCGTGGGACATGCGGCGCGCCTCAGATCATGTTCATGCCACCGGAGACCGAGATGGTCTGCCCGGTGATGAACCCGGCATCCTCCGAGGCGAGGAACGCGACGATCCCAGCATAATCTTCCGGTTCGCCCATGCGCTTGAGGGGGATGCCGCGCACCATGGCGTCCTTCCATTTCACAGCATCGTCGCCCGTGCCAAGAACCGCTGCCATCATCGGCGTGTTGGTCGGGCCGGGGCAGACCGCGTTCAGCAGGACATTGGCCCGTGCCAGTTCCCGCGCCATCGACTTGGTAAAGGCGATGATCCCGCCTTTGCAGGCGGAATAGACCGCCTCGTTCGAGGTGCCGACCCTGGCGGCGTCGGATGCGATGTTGACCACACGGCCACCCTTGCGCGCGACCATGCCGGGGCAGACCGCCTTGTGCATGTAAAGCGGCCCTTGCAGGTTGATGGCGATGATCCGGTTCCAAAGATCCGCATCGGTTGACAGGAACGGGGCCGGCTTGTCCCATCCGGCGTTGTTCACCAGAAGCCAGGTCGGGCCCAAATCGGCCTCGGCCTGCGCCACGGCGGCATTGACGGCGGCTTGGTCGGCCACGTCCAGGCCGTAAATATTCACGGTGCCGCCTGCGGTCCGGGCCTGCTCGGCGGTTTCCTCGGCGGCCTCGGGCCGAAGGTCGAACACCGCGACGCTGCACCCCTCGGCCGCGAGCCGCAGCGTGATCGCCTTGCCGATGCCTTGGCCACCACCCGTGACGATGGCCATCCGGCCTTTCAGATCGTGCATGTCCCAGTCCTCTCCAGCCTTTGCGTAAACGCCGGAGCGTCCGCAGTGTTATGATGGCGATAATAATATGCTTGCGTATGGTATGCTTGCAAGGTATTTCTTTGAGTGACGGCGAAAGGAATTGCCATGTCCGACTCAAGCATTCTTGCCTGTGCAGGCTATCTGCCGTTGCTCCGTTTCGACAGGGGCATTGCCCGCAAGGACCTGCGCTGGTCCGGCCTTGGGGCAGGTGGTACCGGGTTGCGTGCGGTGGCTGGATGGGACGAGGACGCCCTGACCATGGCAGTGGAAGCGGCCCGGGGGCTTGGCGCGGTTGCGTCGTCCCGGATAACTTTTGCCACGACATCGGCGCCGTTCATCGACCGCTCGCAGGCCGGGATGGTGGCCGAAGCGCTGGGCCTGCCGCCGTCCCTCTCCACGATCGATTCGGCTGGCAGCCGCCGGGCGGGCACCGCGGCCCTGGTGCGCGCGCTGGACAGTCGCGCAACCGAACTGATAGCCGCCGGGGAAAAGCGCCTGGCGCAACCGGGCAGCGCACATCATCTGGCCTGGGGCGATGGTGCGGCGGCGGTTCTGGTGGGGCAGGGGCCGGGTCTGGCGCGTCTGCTGGGGCAGGCTACGGTCAACGTTGACCTGCTGGATGTCGTGACCACCACTGCCCGCGGCCTGCCGTATGCGGCCGAGGACCGTTTCGTGCGCGACGAGGCGGTCGAAGCGGTCTATGTGCCAGCCATCCGGCAGGCGCTGTCGGCTGCGGGCCTGACCGGCGCGGCCGTGACATGTGCCATCTTGCCGGAGCCCGTATCTGGCACCTATCGGGCGCTGGCCCGCCCGTGCGGGTTGGCCTGTCCCAACCTCGCCGAGGAGATCGCAGCCAAGGCGGGCGATCTGGGCGCGGCCTTGCCGCTGTTCGGCCTGACGCTGGCGCTGGAACGCGCCTCGACGGGCGATGTGATCCTGCTGGCGGGTTTCGGCAATGGTGCCGACGTCCTGCTGCTGGAGGTGACGGCCCCCCAGATTTCCCGCACCGCCACCGATGCCCTGATGCAAGGCGCGCCGCTGACGAGTTACAGCAGGTTCCTCTCGCTCACCGGCGCCCTGGCGCTGGACTGGGGGCCACGGGCCGAGGTGAACCAGAAGGTTTCCGCCAGCACCTTGGCCCGCCATGGCCGCGCGATGCACGGCTTCATCGGCGGGCGCGATGCGGCAGGCAACGTGCAGTTTCCGCAAACGCCTGTCCCCGTGCGCCCTGATGCAACGGGGCCCGAGCCGATGCAGCCTGTCCGGCTGGCCGATGAACCGGCGCATCTGCTGTCCGTCACAGCGGACCGGCTGAACTTCACCCCCGATCCGCCCTTTGTCTTCGGCCTGGTCCAGTTCGACAACGGCGCCCGCGTAGCGATGGAACTGTGCGACACCGAAACCGCCCCGGCGGTCGGTGCGGCCTTGCGGATGCGCTTTCGCATCAAGACCATCGACCGCCAGCGCCAGTTTCCCACCTATTTCTGGAAGGCCGCGCCTGTTAGCCGTCCCCCCCTGAACGCGGAGAAACCCTGATGGCCAGCGGCATCAAGGACAAGGTCGTCATTCTTGGCATGGGCTGTTCGCGCTTTGGTGAACGCTGGGACATGGCCTCGGACATGCTGATGGTCGAGGCGGTCGAGGAAGCACTGGCCGATGCAGGCATACGGCGCGACCAGATAGGCGCCGCCTGGCTGGGGTCGGCGCTGGATGATGTGAATGTCGGCAACTCTGCCATTCCGCTCGCAACGGCGCTGCGGCTTCCGCCCATTCCGGTGACGCGGGTGGAGAACATGTGCGCCACCGGGACCGAAGCCCTGCGCGCTGCGGTCTATGCGGTTGCCGCCGGGGCGGAGGATGTGGCGCTGGCGGTCGGCGTGGAAAAGCTGAAGGATACCGGCTTCGGCGGTCTGCCGATCCGCACCAAGGGCTCGGTGAACGACCTGTGGATGCCCTATGGCTCAGCCCCCGGGACCTTCGCGCAACTGGCAGGAGCCTACGCCGCGCGCCATGGGCTGAACGGTGCCGATCTCAAGCGGGCAATGGCACATGTATCTTGGAAAAGCCACCAGAACGGCGCGTTGGCCGAAAAGGCCCATCTTCGCAAGCCTGTCGACATGGACACCATCCTCAAGGCCCCGATGGTGGCGGACCCGCTGGGTCTTTTCGACTGTTGCGGTGTTTCGGATGGGGCGGCGGCGGCCATCGTCTGCACACCCGATATGGCCCGCGCCTTGGGCGCCAGCGATCTGGTCGCGGTGAAATCCGTTCAGGTCTGCGCCTCGAATGGCTGGGAACTGCAATATGGCGAATGGGACGGGTCCTACATGCGCAACACCCGCATTGCGGCGGCGCGCGCCTACGACGAGGCGGGGATCACTGCAGCCGACATCGGCCTGTCCGAAGTGCATGACTGTTTCAGCATCACGGAACTGGTAACCATGGAGGACCTGGGCTTTTCCAACGAAGGCCGCGCCCTGTTCGACGTGCTGGACGGTCGTTACGACCGAGCAGGCGCCCAGCCCAGCCAGATCGACGGCGGTCTGAAATGTTTTGGTCACCCGGTCGGTGCATCGGGCCTGCGCATGGCCTACGAGGTCTATACCCAGCTCAAGGGCCGCGCTGGCGCCCGGCAACTTGGCAACCTCGAATTCGGCCTGACCCACAACCTTGGCGGCCAGCCGTCGAACTCGGTCGCAGCCGTCTCCATCCTCGGGCGGCTGTGATGGCTTCGCCTTGTCCAACGATGCCGGGGGATCGCTGCCGATCCGCCATCGGTTCGAGACTCCATGGCGACAGGCAGCGCCCCCGCCTTTTCCAATCATCGCAGGAGCATCTGATGGCCGCCCGCTATTATGAAAGGCTCGCGCTGGAGGCCGCGCGCGACATGGTGCCCGGTCAGGTCCGCATCAGTCCGGTGGCCACCGAAACCCCTGCGGCGATGTTCAACCTGGGCAGCTATACCCCAGCCCATCCGCGCCTTGCCGCGCTGACCTCGGGGGCCGAGGATCTGGCCGCCGTGGTCGGGTCGACCGACACCAAGGACCCGTCCGGTGACTGGTCCTCGCCCTATCGCATGGCGCGCGACCTGTGCCTGATGGCGGCGGCCAACGCCGGGGTTCCGGCGCTGGATACGCTATACGCCAATTTCCGCGATGATCCGGGGCTGCGCGCGGCCTGCGCGGTATCGCGCCGCGACGGGTTCGCTGGGCGGTTTGCGATCCATCCCGATCAGGTGGCAGGCATCAACGCGGCCTTTGCCCCGTCTGCCGCCGATGTCGCGCTGGCCCGCCGCATCGTCGCCGCCTTCGATGCCGACCCGACGCTGGGGACCATCGGCATCGACGGCAAGATGTATGACATCCCCCACCTCAAGCAGGCCCGCCGCACGCTGGCCGCCGCAGACGAAGGTTGACCGCATGAGCCGCCACCATCCCGGGCAAAGCCCCGAGCAAATCGCTGAAACCCGCCGCCAGATCCGCGAAGGCGTGCGCGCTGTCGCCAGCCGCTTCGATGCCGACTACTGGCTGGAGCGTGACGAGGACGGGGCCTTTCCGCGCGACTTCCACCGCGCCATGGCCGACGCCGGCTGGCTGGGCATCACCATGCCCGAGGAATACGGTGGCGCAGGCTTGGGTGTCACCGAGGCAGCGGTCATGATGCACGAGGTTGCCAGCCACGGCGGCGGCATGGCGGCGACATCCTCGGTCCATATCAACCTGTTCGGTCCGCATCCCATCGTGGTGCATGGCACGCCGGAACAGAAGGCCACGTGGATTCCCGGCCTGATCGCCGGCACGGACCAGTGCTGTTTCGGCTTTACCGAGCCGGATGCAGGGCTGAACACCACCCGCATCAAGACATTCGCTGAAAAGGTGCCCGGCGGCTACCGCGTGAACGGGCGCAAGGTCTGGACCTCGACCGGGCAGGTGGCCAACAAGATCATGCTGCTGACCCGGACGACCAAATACGAGGACTGCAAGCGCCCGACCGACGGCATCACCATCTTCTATACCGATCTGGACCGCAGCAAGATCGACGTGCAGCGCATTCCCAAGATGGGCCGCAAGGCGGTGGACAGCAATTCGGTGTTTATCGACGACCTGTTCATCCCCGACGAGCACCGGATCGGGCAGGAAGGCAAGGGGTTCAGCCATATCCTCGACAGCCTGAACCCCGAGCGCGTCCTGATCGCGGTAGAGGCCATCGGCATCGGCCAGGACGCCTTGCGCCGCGCAACCCAGTACGCGCGCGAGCGTGTGGTGTTCGACAGGCCCATCGGCCAGAATCAGGGCATCCAGCATCCGCTGGCCGAACGCTGGATGTATCTGGAATCCGCCTGGCTGATGGCGATGAAGGCGGCCGAGCTGTACGACGCGGGCCTGCCCTGCGGGGCCGAGGCGAACGCGGCCAAGTTCCTGGGCGCTCGCGCCGGTTATGATGCCGCGGAACGCGCGATCTTCACCATGGGCGGCTTCGGTTACGCCAAGGAATACCATGTGGAACGGCTGTTCCGCGAAGTCGCGGTCACCCGTATCGCCCCGATCACCGAACAGCTGATCATGTCGTTCATTGCGGAAAAGGTCCTCGACCTGCCGAAAAGCTACTGAGGGATGTCCATGATGATGCAAGGCAAGGTGGTTCTGGTCACGGGGGCTGGGCGCGGGGTCGGGCGCGGTGTGGCGCTGGAAATGGCCCGCGCGGGGGCTGCGGTGGTGATCAACGATCTGGGTGTGTCCCTGGCAGGGGCCGAGACCGGCGATGTTTCCCCGGCGCAAGAGGTGGTGAACGAGATCACCGCCATGGGCGGCCGGGCGGTGGCCAATTTCGATTCAGTTGCCACATGGGCGGGCGGGCAGGCCATGGTGCAGGCGGCGCTGGATGCCTTTGGCCGGATCGACGCGGTGGTAAACAACGCGGGCAACCTACGCGACGTGCTGTTCCACAAGATGACCGAGGAGGATTTCGACGCCGTCATCGGCGTGCATCTGAAAGGGTCGTTCAACGTGTCGCGCGCCGCCGCGCCGCATTTCCGCGAACAGGGGTCGGGCGCCTATGTCCACATGGCCTCGACTTCCGGGCTGATCGGCAACATGGGGCAGGCCAACTACATGGCCGCCAAGCTGGGCATCGTGGCACTGTCGAAATCCATCGCCATCGACATGGCGCGGTTCGGTGTGCGGTCGAACGCGGTGGCGCCGTTTGCCTGGACGCGGATGGTCAGTTCCATCCCCGACGAGACGCCAGAACAGAAAAAGCGCGTTGAAGGGTTGAAGAAACTGGTGCCCGAAAAGGTGGCGCCGTTGTGCGTGGCCTTGTGTTCGGATGCCGGGGCCGGGGTGACCGGGCAAGTGTTCGGCGCGCGCAACAACGAGATCTACCTGTTCAGCCAGCCCCGCCCGATCCGCACCGCCCATACCGCCGATGGCTGGACACCCCAGACTATCGCCGACCGGGTATTTCCGCAGTTCGCCAACGATTTCTACCCGCTGCACAAGTCGGGCGACATATTCACATGGGACCCAGTCTGATGGCCGTCTTTGACCCGCAAACCTTGCGCGACTGGCGTTTTGCCCTCCAGTCGCAGACCTACGATGCGCGTGATGCGATCCTATACGCCTTGGGGGTCGGAATGCCGCTGACCCCGGGCGAGGGCCCCGACCTGGGCTATCTGCTGGAAGACGGGTTGAAGGTGCTGCCCAGTTTCGCGGTTACGCTGGCGAGCCCCGGCATGTGGGTCAAAGATCCCGCCTTGGGGATTGACTGGGTGAAGATCTTGCACATGGCGCAGGCTGCGACGTTTCATGCGCCCTTGCCGCCGGCTGCCCGCATCACCAGCCAACCGCGCGTCAAGTCGCTGCATGACCGGGGGGTTGGCAAGGGCGCGGTGTGTGTGCTGGAGCGCGACATCACCGATGCCGAGACAGGGACGCGCTATTGCACGTTGGAGCAGACGATCCTGTTGCGCGGCAATGACGGGTTCGGCGGGCCTGCGGCGCCCCCGGCAGAACGCCTGACGATGCCGGACCGCGTGCCCGATGCGGTGGTCAGCGTGACAACATCGGACCGCGCGGCCCTGATCTATCGGCTGTCGGGCGACCTCAACCCGCTGCACGCGGATTACGCGGTGGCGCGGCGCGGCGGATTCGATCGGCCCATCCTGCATGGGCTGGCCAGCTATGGCACGGCTGCCGCCGTCGTCTTGCGTTCTTTTGCGGCGGACGATCCAGCGCGGCTGACCAGCCTTGCCTTGCGGTTCTCCGGGGTGGTGTTCCCCGGTGACACGCTGCGGTTCGACCTTTGGCAGGACGGTGCGCGCGTGCTGTTTCAAGCGCATGTCGGCGACCGCAAGGTTCTGGATCAGGGCGTGGCCACGATCAGTTGATCCCGGTCATACGAACTGCCGCCCGAACAGGTGGCGCGCCACGATCAACTTCTGGATCTGCGGCGTGCCATCCGCGATGATCTGGCCCATCACGTCGCGCAGGCGTTGCTCGACGGGGAAATCCTGCGTGTAGCCGTAATGGCCGTGCAGCACCAGACAGTCTTGGATGGCGCCCACACACATCTCGGGCACCAGCATCTTGCACATAGCCGCCTCGGCGGTATGCGGCAGCCCCGCGTCGCGCAGCCAGAGCGTGCGCAGGCACAGCCAGCGCGCCATTTCCAGTTTGCCCGCCCATTCCGCAACGGGGAACGACACGCCCTGATTGGCGGACAGAGGCTTGCCGAAGGCATGGCGGTCGCGGGTGTAGCGGATGGTATCTTCCAGCGCCATTTGTGCGGCACCCAGACACATCAGCCCGATCAGGGCGCGGGTATAGTCGAAGGTGCTCATCACCTTGGAAAACGCCTCGTTCTCCGGGCCGATGCGGTGGCTTTCGGGAACGCGGACCCCGTCCAAGAACAGCGCCCCCCGCACGATCCCGCGCGAGCCCATGTCGGCATAGGGGGTGCGGCCGATGCCGGACGCATCCAGCGGCACCAGAAAAGCCGACACTCCTCTGGCCCCGGCCTCGGGGTCGGTCTTCGCAAAGACCACGGCGGCGTCCGCCGCCATTACCAGCGTGACCGAGGCCTTTTCGCCGGTGATCACATAGTCCGACCCCTGCCGCACCGCCCGGGTGCGGATGCCCGCCGCGTCCGAGCCGCCTTGCGGTTCGGTCAGCGCCACCGACAGGATGCGGGTGCCGGCCGCCATTGGGCCCAACCAGTCCCGTTGCAACCCGTCACCTGCGAACCGCCCCAGCAGATCGCCCATGAAGCAACTGTTCAGGATGCCATAGCACAGGTTGAAATCGCCCCGCGCCGCCTGTTCGATGGCCAGCCCGGCTGTGACACAATCCAGGTCCTGCCCGCCGTGGAGTTCGGGCACCCGGAGCCCGAACAGCCCGACCTCGGACATGCGGGTCCAGGTTTCGCGCGGAAAGGCACCGCTGCGATCTGTGGCCATATAGGCGGGGGCCATCACGTCGCGCGCAAAAGCGCCCAGCATGTCCACCACGATTCGTTGGTCCTCAGTCAGGGCGAAGTCCATCCTTCATCACTCCGTTCGCTAGCGTATTAATTGTAGCAGGGGTCCCGCCCGCGGGCAACCTGAGATCGAAAACTAAGTAAGCTTAACTCACAAAAATATGGATAACCGGCAGGTTTTCTAAGCAGGCCCCCATAGAAATGCTAATTGGATTAGGTTGACGTAATGAGTTACACTTAGTAAGCTACCATCTCTAATCATGTGGAGGGTCGGATGCAGCAGATTCTGGACGAGTTTTCGCGGGTGGCTGCGCGGCCTCTGGACTATGCCCGTGCGCGCAAAGCCACAACGGGGCAGCGGATCATCGGCATCTTTCCAATGCATTTTCCGGGCGAACTGGCGCATGCGGCCGGGGCCTTGCCGGTGATCTTGCAGGAAGATGACGAGCCGGTGACCTTGGGTCAGGCCAGCATCTTCAATTTCTACTGTGGCTATAACCGGTCGGTCGTCGACCAGACAATGCGCGGGGAATACAAGGACCTGGATGCGATCCTGTTTGGCGACCATTGTGTGCAGTTGCTGGGCACGGCCGATGTGATCCGGGGCGAAATGCCCGACCTGCCCATCCTGTTCAACCAGCTCTGCTCTATCCTCGATGCCAGCTGGGTGGACAAGGAAACCCGTGGGACATTTGCCCAGCTTTGGAAGGAACTGGAACAGCTGGTCGGCCGCCCAATCCCCGCTGCCGATGTGCGCGCGTCGATCCGTTTGTTCAACCGCAACCGCGCTCTGATCCGCCAGATCTATGACATGCGCCGCACCGGGCAGGTCGCCCTGACAGGGCGGCAGATGCAGATCATCGTCAAATCCTCGATGGTTATGGACAAGGCCGACCACACCGCCTTGCTTGAACGGTTGATCGC
>JAUXPG010000390.1 GCA_030683915.1 Gemmobacter sp. | reverse complement strand
GGCACGGTCTACCGCGAGATCCGGCAGGCCCTTGTGGACATGGGCCAGATGTTCGGCCTTCTGGGCCAACCGGCCGAGGTGGTGGACAAGCCCGATGCCAAACCGTTGGCGGTCAAGGGCGGCGAGATCGTGTTCGACAATGTGCAGTTCGGCTATGACGAGGCCCGCCCCATCCTCAAGGGCATCTCGCTGACGGTCAGGCCGGGGCACAAGGTGGCGCTGGTGGGACCGTCGGGGTCGGGCAAGTCGACCATCGGGCGGCTGCTGTTCCGGTTCTATGACGTGACGGGCGGGGCGCTGCGGATCGACGGCCAGGACGTGCGCGACATCACGCAATACAGCCTGCACGCTGCCATCGGCGTGGTCCCTCAGGACACCGTGCTGTTCAACGACACCGTGCGCTACAACATCGCCTATGGCCGCGCCGATGCTTCGCAGGCCGAGATCGAGGCGGCGGCACGGGCTGCGCGCATCCATGATTTCATCGTGTCCTTGCCGGATGGCTATGAGACCAAGGTCGGCGAACGCGGGCTGAAACTTTCGGGCGGTGAAAAACAGCGCGTCGGCATCGCCCGGACCATCCTCAAGAACCCGCCCATCCTGTTGCTGGACGAAGCGACCAGCGCGCTTGATACCCAGACCGAGCGCGACATTCAGGATTCCTTGCGCGAAATGGGTCAGGGCCGCACGGTCATCACCATCGCGCACCGGCTGTCGACCATTGCCGATGCCGACGAAATCGTGGTGCTGGAAAAGGGCGAGGTCGTGGAACGCGGGCGCCACGACGACCTGTTGGGGCAAGGCGGCCGCTATGCCGCAATGTGGGCGCGGCAGTCCGCCGAGGGAGAAACCGAGGACGCCTGAGGTGAATATGGCCTTCGCGACGGCTCAGCGGGCATAGGGGACAAGCCGGATCATGTCGGCGGTCAGCGTGGCTCCGGCGGTCACGTTGATCAGCCCGACCACCTGTTCCCCCACCATCACCCGCCACGCACCGGCAGCGCCCAGATCAACCCGCACCAAAGGCGGAGCGGCCCCGGTGACCGGCGTGTACATCAGTTCCAGTTCGTCCTCTGCGGGGTCGAAATCCATCACCCGTGCAGGCCCGGCAAGTTCGGGGCGGGTATGGTCGAACCGGAAAGTATCCGACCCCATGCCGCCATACCCGATGTCGCCCGGTCCCATCAGCAAGACATCGTCGCCTTCACCGCCCAGCAGTGTATCAACGCCGTCCAACCCTTGCGTCGGGCCGGTGGCAAGGCCAAAGCCCATTCCAGACAAATAATCGTTGCCCGATCCGCCATAGATCAGGTCGGCGCCGGTGCCGCCCAGCAGCGTGTCATCGCCCGTGCCGCCAAAGATCGTATCCATCCCGCCGTTGCCATGGATGCTGTCGGCGCCATCGCCGCCATAGACCAGATCGTTGCCGATGCCCGCGTCGATGGTATCGGCGCCGCCGCCGCCCAAGGCAATGTCGTTGCCATCTCGCAAGAACATGCGGTCATCGCCTTCACCGCCGTCGGCATAGTCGTTGCCTTCGGTCGCATCCAGAAAATCATCGCCTGCTTCCAGAAACCACGCCGCGCCGGGGTCGCCCGGATCGGCGGTCAGGCTGTCGTTGCCTTCGGTGCCACGGACTTCGTCGGCATAATCAGCGCGGTCGTAAAGACCGGCGTCCGGCTCCTCGGGCGGGGGCGCATCATCGCCGCCGTCGGTGCTGGCCGCAGCCCGGTCAGAGCCGAGCAAGCCAAGCTCGCCCAGCAGCATCAACACGAACAGCGCGGCATACCCGATCATCGAACCCTCACGTGTCACCTCGGACACGCAACGGCCCTACGCGGGTTTTGTGGCACCATTGGGCGCAAATTGGTGCGACAGGGGGGCATCGGAGGCTCCGTGGGGCTCGCCGTGCGGGTCTCCCGGGGGCGCCTCGGCGTCAATCCAGATCAGTTCCGGGCTTGGCACGCGGGCGGCGGCGCGGGCCTGCGCGATATCGCGCGCCGCCCGCCCGCCGCGCCCGGACACCAGCGCCTGCACCCGCAAGGCCCCGCGATAAGCCCCGGTTTCCAGCCAGACGCGCAGCGCCAGCATGGCGGGCGTGAACAAAAGCGTCAGCATGGTCGCCACGCCCAGCCCGAACACCACCGCCGTTGCCAGTTGCTTCCACCACAGCGCCGCCGGCGTATCGACGGCATAGCCCCCGGCGATGAAATCCACACTCAGGCCCAGCATCATCGGCGCCAACCCCGCCATCGTGGTGATTGTCGTCAGCAGGACCGGGCGCATCCGGCTTTCCACCGTGCGGATGATGGCTTCGATCCTTGGCATCTGGCGCGCGTAATCCTGATAGGTATCGATCAGGATGATATTGTTGTTCACCACGATCCCCGCCAGCGACACGATGCCGGTGCCGGTCATGATGATGCTGAAGGTCTGGTCCATCACCAGCATCCCGATCATGACCCCGGCGGTGGACAGCACCACCGCCGTCAGCACCAGCGAGGCGTTGTAGAAACTGTTGAACTGCGCCAGCAGGATGATGAACATCAGCCCGAGTGCGGCGGCAAAGGCGCGCGCAAGAAACGCCCCCGATTCCGCCTGTTCGGCCTGATCGCCCGCCCATTCCCACGCGACCCCCGCCGGCAGCGGCGCGTCCGCCGTCAGCCAGCCGGTCAAGCGTTCGATCCGCTCGTTGGCATTGATCGGGCGGCCATCCTCGGCCACCAACCCCGGCAGGACATCG
>JAUXPG010000354.1 GCA_030683915.1 Gemmobacter sp. | reverse complement strand
CCCGACCTGCCGGGGGCGGTGCGTATCGCCGGTTCGCTGCTGTCGCTGTGCGTCAGTGTGCCGACGCTGACGGCTTTCCTGATCATCGGCGCCTCGCTGGTGGTGCAGGCGCGCGCCCGCGGCGGGCGCGGGCTGTTCGGTTGGCTCCGGGCGTTGCCGTGGCACGAACCGGCCAGGGCGGCGGCGGGGCTCGCGGTGGTAAACATGGCCTTCGGCCTCGTGTTCGCTTTCGTGCTGATACAGGCCGAACTGGCGCCCCTGCTGTCGGATACATTCTTTGTGCCGGGGTATTTCCATTTCTTCACCGTCGGCACCGTGTCGCTCAGCTTTCTGGCGGCGCTGGCGATGATCCTGCCTGCGCTCACGTCGCGCGGTCTGGCATGGCCAAGGGTGGCGCGTGCCATGCCGTCGGTGGCGACGCTTGGGCTTGTGGTCTTTGGAGGGGCCGGGGTGGCGGCCGGTCTGCGGGGCTTGCCGCGCAGGGTGATCGATTCGGACTATGGCGGCGAGGCCCCTGCGGTTTGGGGCACTCTGATGGGCTGGGTCGCCGCAGGTGGGGTGGTGATGGCGCTGGCGCTGGGGGCGTTTGCGCTTAGCGTTGCCGCGACGCTGATGCCGTGGCGAAGGGGCTCGGCGGCCCCGTTCGCCCGATGGACCGACGGCGCAGCGCACCGGCCGGGTGGCGCGGCATGGGTCGGTCCGCTGGCCGTGCTGGTGATCGTGCTTGGCATGTATGGCGCCACCGCGACGGGGTTCGAGGTGATGCGCGCCCTTCCGGTCGAGGCGGCAAGCGCCGCGCACGGCCATTGAAACAAGGAAACGGACATGAGATTCGACATCACCCGCGTCTTTACCGTGGCCGCCGTGTGGGCGGTTCTGGCCGGCGCCTATGCCCTGGCGCCGTGGCCCGGCATGATCGGATATGCATGGGTCTGGGGCTTTGGCGCCCTGCTGTTTGCAGCGCTTGGCGTGGCGCTTTGCCGGGCCGAGCGGGCACCGCAACGAAACCCGTGACCCTGCCCCGCGCTGGATTGGCAAACGCCCAGCCGTTCGGCGCGTCGCATGTGATTTGACGTTCGCGGCAAGACTTTTATAGTCGCACGACACACCGAGGCGGTCCGACCACTTGGGCCGCCCGGAAAGGGGCGACTTCAGCCCCGCAACAGGAGGACAACACGATGACGAAACACACCCCGAGCGCAGGGTTCCGGCGCCTGTTCGCCAGCCTGATGCTGTCAGCCGCCACTCTTGGCGTTGCCATGACCGCCGCCGACGCGAATACCCTGCGTTGGGCGCGGGTTGGTGATGCACTGACGCTGGACCCGCATTCGGCCAACGAAGGGCCGACCTCGACCCTGCTGCACCACATCTATGAAACGCTGGTCTCGCGCGGGCTGGACGGCAGCCTGCAGCCGCGGCTTGCAACCGAATGGTCCATCCACCCCGATGATCCGGCGGTCTGGGTGTTCAAGCTGCGCGATGGCGTGAAATTCCACGACGGCGCCGACTTCACCGCCGAGGATGTGGTCGCATCGGTCACCCGCGTCACCGCCGAAACGTCGGATTTCAAGGGCCTGCACACTTCGGTCGCCGGGGCCGAGGCGGTGGATGACTATACCGTCCACATCAAGATGAAGGGTCCGACCCCGCTTTACGTCCAGAACCTGACCAACTTCTTCATCATGGACAAAGGCTGGATCGAAGCGAACGGCGTTCAGGCGCCGCAGGATTTCAAGGCCGGTGAGGAAAAGTTCACCGTCCGCAACACCAACGGCACCGGCCCCTATATGCTGGAAAGCCGTGACCCCGAGGTCAAGACGGTGCTGAAGGTGAATGCGGGCCACTGGGCGCCCGCCCCGCAGGTGACCGAGATTATCTATACCCCGATCAAGGAGGCCGCGACCCGCGTCGCCGCCCTGCTGTCGGGCGAGGTGGATTTCGTGCAGGACGTGCCGGTGCAGGACATCGAGCGCCTGTCGAACACGCCCGGCGTGAAGGTCACGACAGGACCGGAAAACCGCACGATCTTCTTCTCCTACGACATGACCTCGGACAGCCTCGTCTCGCTGCCCGGCGACAATCCGTTCAAGAAGCCGCAGGTGCGCGAAGCTCTGGCGCTGACGCTGGACCGCGATGCCATCCGCCAGGTCGTGATGCGCGGCCAGTCGGTGCCGGGTGCCCTGAATGCCCCGCCCTTCGTCAACGGCTATGACGCGGCGATGGACGCCTATGGCAAGCCCGACCTTGACCGCGCCAAGGCCCTGCTGGCCGAAGCCGGCTATGCGAATGGCTTCTCGGTTGACCTGCACTGCCCGAACGACCGCTACATCAACGACGAAGCGATCTGTCAGGCCTTCGTCGGCATGATGGGGCGGATCGGCATCAAGGCCAACCTTGTCAGCCAGTCGCGCACCATCCACTTCCCGGCGATCCAGAACCGTCAGGTCGACTTTTACCTGTTGGGCTGGGGCGTTCCGACCTTCGATTCGCAGTATGTGTTCGACTTCCTCGTGCACAGCCTTGAAGAAGGCCGCGGCGGCTGGAACGGGTCGCGCTACCAGAACCCCGAGGTTGACGCGATGATCAAGTCGCTGGCCACGGAAACCGACCTTGCCAAGCGTGACGCGACCATCGCCGACATCTGGAAAAAGGTGCAGGAAGACCGCGTCTTCCTGATGGTGCACAATCAGGCGTTGGCCTATGCCGCGAAAGATGGCATCGACATCGCCGTCCACCCCGAAAACCAGCCGCACATGGCGAACGTCGCCTTCAAGTGACCTGACCGACCTGACCTGACCGGGGCCGCGCATACCAAACGGGTGTGCGCGGCTCCTCCGATACCGGAGCCCCCATGATCGCCTATATCCTGCGGCGGATCGCGCAATCCGTCCTCGTCATGCTGGTCGTGGCGCTGGTGTCCTTTTCACTGTTTCGCTTTGTCGGCGACCCCGTCGCCACCATGATGGGCCAAGAGGCCAGCCAGGCCGACCGCGTGGCGTTGCGCGAACGGCTGGGCCTGAACGACCCGGTGGTGGTGCAATTCGCCGTCTTCATCGGACGCGCGGCGACCGGGGATTTCGGCATTTCCTACCGCCTGCAGCAGCCGGTGATGGAACTTATCCTGTCGCGCCTGCCCGCCACGCTGGAACTGGCGCTGATCTCCGGGGTCCTGGCGTTTGTTCTGGGGGTCTCGCTCGGCGTTTATACCGCGCTGAACCGACGAGGCTGGCTATCGGCGGCGATCATGTCGACATCGCTGATCGGCGTATCCCTTCCCACCTTCCTGATCGGCGTGTTGCTGATCTGGGTCTTTGCGGTCGAACTCCAATGGCTGCCCAGTTTCGGGCGCGGCGAAGTGGTGACCATCGGGTTCTGGCGCACCGGGTTGCTGACAGAATCGGGGCGCGCGTCGCTGGTGCTGCCGTCCATCACGCTCGGGCTTTATCAGATGACGCTGATCATGCGCCTCGTCCGGGCCGAGATGCTGGAGGTGTTGCGGACCGATTACATCAAATTCGCCCGCGCTCGGGGCCTGCCCAACCGCGCGGTGCATTTCGGACATGCGCTCAAGAACACCATGGTTCCGGTGATCACCATCACCGGCCTGCAACTGGGCAGCATCATCGCATTTGCGATCATCACGGAGACGGTGTTCCAGTGGCCGGGTGTCGGCGCGCTGTTCATCAACTCGGTGCAGTTCGTGGATATTCCGGTGATGGCCGCTTATCTGATGCTGATCGCGCTGATCTTCGTGGTCATCAACCTTGTCGTTGACCTGCTCTATTACGCTGTCGACCCCCGCCTGCGGGTGGACCGCGCCAATGCCCGGCACTGACCCCATGCCCCGCCCCGCCGCCCCGATGCCCCCGCCGGGCACCCGCCGCCGCGCACCGCGCGCCCTTCGCCCTGGAGCCCGCCCATGAACCGCCTTGCCCGTGCCTGGGACAGCGACCTGGCCTACAGCTTTCGGCATTCGCCGGTCGCCGTGGTGGCGGCGGCGGTGTCGCTGACCATCATTCTGGCCGCCGTATTGTCGCCGTGGATCGCGCCGCACAATCCCTTCAACCCGGCGACGCTGGTGCTGATGGATGGCTTCACCCCGCCGATGGAGCCCAACGCCTTTACCGGCAACGTCTATCTTCTGGGCACCGACAATCAGGGCCGCGATATCCTGTCCACCATCCTTTATGGCGCGCGGTTGTCGCTGTTCGTCGGCTTTTCGGCGGTGTTGTTCAGCATGGTTCTGGGCATCACGCTGGGGCTGATCGCCGGGTGGCGCGGCGGCTGGGTGGACAGCCTGCTGATGCGGATCGCCGATGTGCAGCTGTCGTTCCCGTCGATCCTGATCGCGCTGCTGATCTTCGGCATCGCCCGCGGCGTGATCCCCCCCGCCTACCGCGAGACGATGGCCGTCTGGGTGCTGATCGTGGCCATCGGCCTGTCGGAATGGGTGCAGTTCGCGCGGGTTGTGCGCGGGGCCGCGATGGTTGAGAAATCCAAGGAATATGTGCAGGCCGCCCGCGTGATCGGGGTGCATCCGGCGCGCATTGTGGCGACGCACATCCTGCCCAACGTCATGGGGCCGGTGCTAGTGATCGCCACCATCGGCCTTGCGCTTGCGATCATCGCCGAGGCGACGCTGTCGTTTCTTGGGGTCGGGGTGCCGCCGACGCAGCCCAGCCTTGGCACGCTGATCCGCATCGGCCAGGGCTTTTTGTTCTCGGGGGAATGGTGGATCATCCTGTTCCCGTCTATCGCGCTGCTGGCACTGGCGCTGTCGGTCAACCTGTTGGGCGACTGGCTGCGCGACGCCCTGAACCCGAGGTTGAAATGACCGCGCCGCTGTTGTCCGTCCGCGACCTGAAGGTCACGTTTCCCACCCGGCGCGGCCTGCTGACCGCATTGGACGGTGTGTCCTTCGACATCGCTGCCGGCGAGGTCCTTGGCATGGTCGGAGAATCCGGCGCGGGCAAGTCACTGACCGGCGCCGCCATCATCGGCCTGCTGGAACCGCCGGGGCGCATTTCGGGCGGCGAAATCCGGCTGAAGGGCGAACGGATCGACAATCTGCCGCCCGAGGCGATGCGCCGTGTCCGTGGCCGCCGCATCGGCATGGTGTTTCAAGACCCGTTGACCAGCCTGAACCCGCTGTACACCGTGGCGCAGCAGATCATCGAAACGATCCGCACCCATTCCGACGTGTCCGAGGCCGAGGCCCGCCGCAAGGCCATCGCCTTGCTGGACCGTGTGGGCATTCCCGCCGCCGCGCGACGGATCGACGATTATCCACACCATTTCTCGGGCGGAATGCGCCAAAGGGTGGTCATCGCGCTGGCGCTGTGTGTCGAACCCGAACTGGTGATCGCGGATGAACCCACCACGGCGCTTGATGTCTCGGTGCAGGCGCAGATCATTGATCTGATCAAGGAAATCTGCGCCGAACGCGGCGCCTCGGTGCTGCTGATCACCCACGACATGGGGGTGATCGCGGAAACCGCCGACCGGGTGGCGGTGCTTTATGCCGGTCGTCTGGCCGAAATCGGCCCGGTGCGCGACGTGATCCTGAATGCCGAACATCCCTATACCAAGGGCCTGATGGGCTCGATCCCGACGCTGACGCAGGAATCGGACCGCTTGGTGCAGATACCCGGCGCGATGCCCCGGCTTAATGCCATGCCGCCGGGCTGCGCCTTCAACCCGCGCTGCGCGCATGCGTTCGACCGGTGCCGCAGCCAGCGGCCCGACCCCATCGACCGCCCCGGCAACCGTCAGGTTGCCTGCTGGCTGCATGCCCCGGAGGCCGCCCATGGCTGAACCCCTGATCACGGTCGAAAACCTCTGGCGGCGGTTCGATGTGTCGAAACCCTGGCTGAACCGGGTGATCGAACGCGAGGAACGTCAGGTCCTGACCGCAGTTGCCGATGTGTCGTTCGAGATTGGCAGGGGCGAAACCTTTGCGCTTGTCGGGGAATCCGGTTCGGGAAAATCCACCATCGCCAAGATGATCGTCGGGCTGATCGGCGCCAGTGAAGGCCGCATCCGCTTTGACGGGCAGGACATGACGACCATGGCCCCGGCTGACCTGCGCGCGCTGCGCCGCCGGTTCCAGATGATCTTTCAAGACCCGTTTGCCAGCCTCAACCCGCGCTGGCGGGTGGGCGACATCATCGCCGAACCGCTGCGGACCTTCGGCTTGGCGAGTGGTGCCGACGCGGCGAAAGAGGTGGGGCGGCTGCTCGATACCGTCGGCCTGTCGTCGCGCGATGCCGCCAAGTTCCCGCACGAATTCTCGGGCGGGCAGCGCCAGCGGATTGCGATTGCGCGCGCCTTGTCGTCGCGGCCCGAATTCATCGTCTGCGACGAACCGACCAG
>JAUXPG010000316.1 GCA_030683915.1 Gemmobacter sp. | reverse complement strand
CGAGACCTGACCTCGCCTTGACACAAGTCAAGTGCCCCGGTTTTTGCAACAATCAAGCGTGATCAGACCCGCATCCCTGTTTTCTAAGGCGCGTCGTCGGGTGATGCGGCGCATTCTGATTTGTCACGGACCGAAGGGGGCAGGCGTGCCAGCGTCAGGGCAAGACCCAACCATCCGATCAAGCTCGCGTCCGGAACGCGCCCGACGTAGAGCGCGGCGATGTCAGGCGGGATGGTGGGAACGGAGCAAGCGGCACCTGCCGCCAGAAAATCCCACTGGTTGCCACGACAGCGGTAACGGCCCGCCCGGCTTGTCGGATCCAAGGAACAGCGGTCTGCACGAAGTCAATGTGTTTGAAGTATGGTCGCCGGACCGGAACGGATTGCCGCAGACCGGCCGCCTTCGCTGTGGGCGTCGACTTGTTGCGGACCCTCCAGCAGATCGGCAAGGATCGGACAGTCGGGACGGTGGTCGCCGCAGCATGCGTTAGCCAGGTGACGGAGCGTGTCCATCATCGCCTGCATCTCGCGAATACGAGTCTCAAGACCGGCGATCTGCTCCAGGGCGATCCGCTTCACGTCGGCGCTCTGCCGGGACCGGTCCTGCCAAAGTGCCAACAGTTCCTCGATTTTTTCGACCGGGAAACCAAGGTCGCGCGCCCTGCGAATGAAGCGCAGAACCTGCACGTCGGTCATTGTGTAGAGGCGGTATCCTGACGTTGTTCGCCCCGCTGCCGGGATGAGACCGACGGACTCATAGTAGCGGATCATCTTGGCCGACACGCCCGAGGCCTTTGCAGCTTCACCGATATTCATGACCATTCCTCCTTCAATTCAATGTTGCGGGCGCAAAGCGCCGCAGTCGAAGTGCGTTGCTGAGCACGAAGACGGATGAGAGGGCCATGGCGGCGGCGGCGATGATCGGCGACAGAAGGAGGCCGAAGGCGGGCCACAGCACCCCCGCAGCTACCGGGATCAGCAGCGCGTTGTAGATGACGGCCCAGAACAGGGTCTGCCGGATGTTGCGCATCGTCGCTTTCGACAGCGCGATGGCGTCGGACACGGCGGTCAGCCGGCCGGTCATCAGCACCACATCCGCCGCCTCGATGGCGATGTCGGTGCCGGTGCCGACGGCGAGGCCCACATCCGCCTCGGCCAGCGCCGGGGCGTCGTTGATGCCGTCGCCGACATAGGCAAGCTGGCCGATACCTTTCAGCCGCTTCACCGCATCGACCTTGCCGTCGGGCAGCACCTCGGCCACCACCTCGTCGATGCCAAGCTGGCGGGCGATGGCGTTCCCGGTGCGGGCGTTGTCGCCGGTTATCATCGCGACCTTCAGACCAAGGGCGTGCAGCGCGCGGATCGCCTGTGGCGTGGTTTCCTTGATTGGGTCGGCGACGGCGAGGATCGCTGCCAGCTTCCCGTCGATGGTGGCATAGAGCGGCGACTTGCCCTGATCACCCATCTGCGCGGCGGCGTCGGCGAATTGGGCCACGTCAAGGCCGAGCTTGGTCATGTAGCGGTCGGCGCCGACCTCGATCCTTTGCCCGCCTGCCGTGGCGGTGACGCCAAAGCCGGTGACGGAGTCGAAAGAGGTGACTTCGGCCAGGGTCAGCCCGTCCACACCCGCCGCCGCGACGATGGCGCGGGCGATCGGGTGTTCCGATTTCGCCTCGACCGCCGCGACGGCGGCGAGGACGGCGGCACGGTCGAAGCCCGGCGCGAGCACGAGGTCGGTCAGCTTCGGCTTGCCCTCGGTGAGGGTGCCGGTCTTATCCAGCGCCACCACCTTGACGCCTTGCAGCGATTGCAGCGCCTCGCCCTTGCGGAACAGGACACCGAGTTCCGCGCCGCGCCCGGTGCCGACCATGATCGAGGTCGGCGTGGCCAGCCCCATGGCGCAGGGGCAGGCGATGATCAGCACGGCCACCGCGTTGACAAGGCCGAAGGTCAGCGCTGGATCGGGGCCGAAGACCAGCCAGACTGCGAAGGTCAGTGCGGCCAGCACCATCACGGCGGGCACGAACCACATCGTCACCTGATCGACCAGCGCCTGAATCGGGAGTTTCCCGCCCTGCGCCGCCTCGACCATGCGGATGATCTGGGCGAGCATCGTCGCCTCGCCAACCGCCGTGGCACGGAAGCTGAAGGCGCCGGTCTGGTTGACCGTGCCGCCAGTGACGGCGCTGCCTGCGATCTTTTCCACCGGCAGAGGTTCGCCCGAGATCATGCTTTCGTCGATCCAGCTATTCCCGTCGGTGACTTCGCCGTCGACCGGCACCTTCTCGCCCGGTCGGACCTCGACCACATCGCCGGGGCGGACCTCGGCAACGGGCAGTTCTACCGCGACACCGCCCCTGACGACGCGGGCGGTCTTGGCCTGCAACCCCACCAGCCGCTTGATTGCCTCCGATGTGCGGCCCTTGGCGCGGGCTTCAAGGTAGCGGCCGAGCAGGATCAGCGTCACGATCACTGCGGCCGCCTCGTAGTAGACGTTGATGGTGCCAGGGGGCAGCAGACCGGGGGCAAAGGTCGCCACCAGCGAATAGGCGTAGGCGGCGGAAGTGCCGACCGCGACCAGGCTGTTCATGTCGGGTGCCAGCCGCGCCAGCGCCGGGAAACCCTTGCGGAAGAAGCGCAGGCCGGGGCCGAAAAGCACGGCGCTGGCCAGGGCGAACTGGACATACCAGCTTGCCTGGAGGCCGATGCTGTTCACGATCGCCATGTGAATCGGCATGAACAGATGCCGACCCATCTCCAGCACGAAGACCGGCGCGGTCAGGGCGGCGGCAATCAGCACGTCGCGCTTGAGGCCAGCCTCTTCGGCGGCCTTTTTCGCCGCCGTCTCGTCCGACACAGCCATCGCCGGGGCGGCGGGACGGGCGTCGTAGCCCGCATCGGCCACCGCGCGCACCAGCGCCGCCGGATCGGCCGACCCCGTCACCGTCGCCCGCTCGGTCGCGAGGTTGACGACGGCTGAGGTCACACCCGGCACCGTTTTCAACGCCCGTTCCACGCGCGCAACGCACGAGGCGCAGGTCATCCCCTCGATCTCCAGATCGACGGGACGCACGGGAACGGCGTAGCCTGCCCCCTCCACCGCCTGCACCAGCGCCGCACGGTCCAGCGACGGGCCGGTCACTTCGGCGCGCTCGGTCGCCAGGTTGACCGATGCCGCAGCCACCCCCGGCACCGCTTTCAGCGCCCGTTCGACATGTGCCACGCAGGAGGCGCAGGTCATGCCCTCGACTTCGATCACCATCCGGTCCGTGGCGGATACGGATGGTTGCCTTGCCTGCATGTTCATTGCGGGACTCCTTCCAAGGTGCTTCCGCGAACATAGATAGGGCTTCCCATCATGGGAAGGTCAAGGGCTAGCTTCTATTCCGTCTTCACGGCTTTGTGGGCTTGACCTTACAACCGTGGGAAGCCCTATCTCACAATGCATGAGGCAAAAACCTGAAGGAGGCACTCATGCAGTTCCATATCGAGAACATGACCTGCGGCGGCTGCGTGCGCAGCGTGACCAAGGCCATCCAGTCGGTCGATCCGGCAGCCGAAGTCAGCGCCGATCCCAGCACCCACAAGGTTGAAGTCAGATCGGAGACTCCCCGCGAGCGGCTGGCCGCAGCTCTGACCGAGGTCGGGTACGCGCCGGCCTGACGTAATCCAAGGAGAAAAGGAAAACAGAAATGAAAAAGCGCAGACTTGTGCTATCGGCAGCGGCCATTGCTCTCTTTGGCGGCCTTGCCATTGCCCAGACCATGGAGGGGATGGACCATTCCAACATGGGCGGAATGGGAGACATGGGCATGATGAGCCACATGTCGCTGATCCCGCCGGAACTGGCCGACAATCCGTCCGCACAGGCCTATGCCGCCGCGATGGACAAGATGATGGCCGACATGATGGTGCCCTATACCGGGGACGCGGATGTGGACTTCGTGCGCGGCATGATCCCGCATCACGAAGCGGCGGTCGCCATGGCGCAGATCCAGCTTGAGCACGGCAAGGATCCGGAAATCCGCAAGCTCGCGGAAGCGGTGATCGCGGCTCAGGAGGCCGAGATTACCCAGCTGAAGGCCTGGCTCGCCGCTCGCGGCCTGTAGGGCACTTCCGCGGCGTGCGGGGTGGCTTGCTCCCGGCCATCCCGCCGCCCGACGGGCGGGAGCACGGGATGGAAGCCTTCGGTTTCTTTCTTCGGTGCTTCCGGGGGCAGCAACACATCCCGAATGCGTTTGATGCAGCAGTGCAGCGGTCATGGCGCCATCCGCTCTCGAAAGCGCGTTCCGCAGGTCTGCTTGCTGCGGTCGAGAGAGAGCCGAGCGGCTCGGTAATCTCCAGCGGGTTCGTGCGTCGATAGAGGTGGCCTGTATGACGCGGCGAAGTGCAGCGCGTAACAGGACGCTGCGGCATAGGGGGATTGAGATGTTCGCAACCATTCGGCTTCCCGCTGCCGAAAGTGGTGCGGCGTCCGCCCCAGTTGCCGAGACGATGAAACCTGCACACGAAATGGCTAGGAGCATTGAGATGAGGGTTTGTAGTGTATCGTCCATCCTGCTGGCAGGTTTTTTGACTATCGGCGCGGCCAGCGGGCAGACCCCTCCGCCGGCGGACGACCCGCATCACCCGGCAGTCGATGAAGAAACGACCGCCACGGTCGAGGCGGAGGTCGCTCCGCAACCACAGCCTCCGAGCGGCGAAGCCGGAATGGGGGCAATGATGTCTCCCGAAATGATGCAGATGATGATGCAGATGATGGCGCAGCACCATCCAGCCGGTCAGATGCCCACGGCGGGAATGGCCGACGGAATGCAGTCCGGTATGGAAAGCGGATTGAGCCTGGAAGTGATCTTCGGCAAGGCAGCCTCCGCAGCCCCGGAGATGACGCCGGACAAGGTGCAATCCTTGCTTCAGGCTCAGCTTGACCGTCTGGGCAATCCGCGCCTGGTGCTTGGCGCCATCGGCGAGGCTCCCGATGGCAGCATCATTGCGGAAATCCGTACGGTTGATGGTGCGCTGGTGCAAAAGCTGGCGTTCAACCGCTTTCCGGGCTTAGTACGCCAGATCGACTGAGCGCCGGACGGCGGCGATGGAGAAGCAGAGATGCAAGGAAACCCCCCATCGTTTCGAACATTCAGCGACGATCGTTGCGCCGCCGCAGGACGTGTTCGACTTCCTCGACGACCCGGAGCGCATCGGCGCTCACATGTCCGGGGGGTCACCGATGATGCTGGGCGGCGCCATGCGGTATCGCCTGGATGAAGGCAGGGGCAGGGAGGTCGGATCGGTCATCCGCATTGATGGCCGGATGTTGGGTCTTGCACTGCATGTGGAAGAAGTGATTGCCGAGCGCGTTCCGCCTGTCCGCAAGATCTGGCAAACCGCCGGATACCAGAAGATGATCGTCATTCAGGACTATCGGATGGGGTTTGAGACCCATCCGGCCCCGGGCGGAACCGAATTGCGCGGTTTCATCGACTACACGCTGCCGCAGGGTGTGGTCGGCGGCCTGCTCGGGCTCTTGGCTGGGCCGCTTTATGCACGCTGGTGTGTGACGCGTATCGTCGACGGCACGCGGCAACATTTCGCTGCGCGCCGTCGCGGGTGATACTAGCGGCCCTCTGCCGCCGATCACCAGCGGGCAAGCGCACCGATGCCAAGCGCCGCATCGGTCAGGGCCATAGTGGCGAACGCCTCGGTCGCCAATCCCGTCAGCGCCCGGATGGCGTCGATCGTCTCAGGGATAACAATGGCCTGGTTGTCCACCATGTAGGCGTAGAACAATTCGTCCCCCTGCACGGTCAGCATGTCCTCCCAGAGCGCGACTTCGTAGAGGTTGTCGTGCGGGCGGCCCAGATCGGCCATCATCTCCTTCACGGCATTCAGCGCGTCGAGCCCGTCGTCCATGCGGATCAGCGCAATGCGCGACGAGGCGCGGAAGGCGTCTAGAACCTCCGCCTTGGTCGCGGCGCGGGTCATCTGCACCGACCAGTAATGCAGATGCGCCAGCGTCTCGGGCACCTTCACCGCCATCGTCACCACGTCCAGATCGGGATCGACGCTTTGCGCGTCGGGACCCTGGTGGCTGGGAATAGCGGGTTCCGGGACCAGCGTGTTCATGATGCCGCCGAGATGGCTTTCCCAGGGATCGGTCGCCCGACGGAGCAGCGTACCGCGCGCCCGTGCCAGCAGGCTCGCGCGTTTCAGAGCGTTGAGCGTGCGAACGATGGACGTGGTGTTGCAGGACACGACCCGGGTGCTGTCGCGGCCGATGGCACTGGCAAAGCTGGCCTCGGCGACGAAGGAATGGCCGGTGACCGAATGCTTCTCTCCTCCCTGGAGGATGAAGCGGATGCCACGTTTGCGGTAGGCCTCGACATTTGCTGCCGCGATCCGCTTTGGCGTGCAGTCCACCACCACATCCGCCTGCGCGAGCAGATCGTCGAGCGTGCCCGAGACGGCAAGATCGACGGCGCGCATCGCCGCCGCGTGATCCGCAGTTGCCCCGAACAGTGCAAAGCCCTTGGCCAAAGCCATCCGGGGGCGCCAGTCGGCGGATACGTCGCATACCCCGGCGAGCGCCATGTCGGGCTGCAGCACCACCGCATCGGCCACTCGCTTGCCGATGACGCCATAGCCGTTGACCGCGACGCGGACCTTTTTTGTGATGTTCATGCCGATTTCTCCTCTTTCAACCAGGACGGTCGACTGTTGCCACCGTCTCGTGCTTTCGATGTTGGCCGGCGTCAGCGGCGCGACGTCCCGCAGATGCGCAAGCTTCTTTCGGACCACCATTGTCCGGCCGCCGCGAAAGCCTGCGGCACCGCTGCAGTTGCTTTGGCCGCCTTTGGTCCTGAGCGGGTCGCCCATGCCCGAGGCCCGATCGCAACCGTTTCTTCAAACGCGTTCGAACAGGTCATTCATTTCGGTTCCTTCCTGCGTTTCGCGCAGTCTTGAAGAGATGCCAGGGTGCAGAGACGATTGCCGGAGCAACCGGTCAGTCCCCGGTGGGGGTATAGGTGAATGGGAACACGATACCCTTCGCCCGTCCGGGAAGAATGACATCGAAAGAAAGTTCAAGGGCTTGCCGGCTGGGAAGCTCCGCGAAGGCTCCCCAGGTCACAGTCCCGGCGATCAACATCGGTTCGAGGTTCAGCCGGGTGTTCCCGATGTGGCCAAGTTCCATGAGCTTGACCGACACGCGCGCCGCTTCGATCCGCGCGCCGGTTGTGGCATCGAACAGGGCGAGGACGAGATGATATTGATTGCGACCCTCGGGAACGCCGCCATGCATCGTGCCTTCGGAATGGGAGCTTGGATGACCCCGGACGATCGCGGCGGGCAAGACACCGAGGTAGGCGAGTACGTCGTCGACGACCATGGAATTGGCGTCGGCGGCATCCTGTGCTGGCGCGGACATGGGCAAGGCAAGAGCGGCGATTCCTGCACAGGAAAGCGCCAAAAGACTGCGTCGCGACAGCTGAGGCAGCGCGAGGGTCATGCCGTGGCTTCCCGCAGGCCTTGGGGCAGCGGTGCGTTCGGGGAGCGGCGTACCACACCTTCGAGCCGTGTCCGCTTCAGAAGCAGGGCGTTGACCGCGACCAGGGCCGAACTGCCCGACATCGAGATCGCGGCAACTTCGGGGCTGATCGTGAAGGGGTAGAACACGCCCGCCGCCACTGGAAACGCCACGACGTTGTAGGCTACCGCCCAGAACAGGTTCTGGTGCATCTTTCGCAGGGTCGCGCGCGACAGCACGATCGCGCCCAGCACGTCATAGGGATCGCTCTTCATCAGCACCATGTTGATTTTCACCCAGAACTGAGCCGGTTTTTTCACCGAGAAGTGAGCCACCTCTGATTATGGATTTTGGTTCATGCTGGGGTCAAGGGTGGGTTTGTCTCCTTCTTTTTTCGGGCT
>JAUXPG010000248.1 GCA_030683915.1 Gemmobacter sp. | reverse complement strand
TCGAAGGCTGGGACGGCTGACACAACAGGATCGGCGCGCCTTGGCGGCAGTTCGAGAGATGAAGCGGAAACGGGGGGAGAGGCGACATGGTCAAGGGGCTCTTGAAACGGCTGGCGACGTCCGGCCCGGTGGCCATCCCCGCTGACGAGGCGCGGATCGCGCTGGCGGCGTTGTTGGTGCGTGTGGCGCGGGCAGACGGGGTTTACGATGCGGTCGAGATGGCGCGCATAGACCGGGTCTTGATGGGACGCTTTGGAATGGACGCGCGGGCCGCTGCCATTTTGCGCGCCGAGGCCGAGGCACCGGATACCGTCCGCTTTACCCGTGTTTTGAAGGACGCGGTGCCGCTGGACGACAGGATCGGCCTGATCGAGGCGATGTGGGCCGTTGTTCTGGCCGACGGCACGCGGGACGTGGGCGAAGACCGGATGATGCGGATGGTTGCGCCACTGCTCGGCGTGTCCGACCTGGAGTCCGGTCTGGCCCGGCAACGGATGGACAGGAAGGGACTGTAGCATGCTGGCAAGCCTGCCGATGTACGACCGGCCCGAGGCGCAGGCCGCGAATGACCGGCTTTGGGCCGGTGTCCGGGACCGTTTGCGCGCAGGCGGCATCGCCGCGCCCGAGGGGCTGACCCGTGCGGACGGGCTGTGGGACCAGTGGGCCGATCCGGGGCTTGTGCTTTCGCAGACCTGTGGACTGCCCTTTCGGTCGCGGTTGCACAGGCACGTGACCTTGGTTGCCAGCCCGGATTACGGGCTCGAAGGTTGTGCCCCGGGGTTCTATCGCTCGGTGCTGGTGGCGCGGGCGGATGATGCCCGCACCGCTCCAGCAGCGTTCAACGGGGCGCCTTTGGCGTTCAACGACGCCGTTTCGCAATCGGGCTGGGGCGCGGTGTGGGAATTCGCCCGCGATACCGGCATCCTGCTGAAGCCCGCGCTGGAAACCGGCAGCCACCGTGCTTCGGCGCGGGCGGTGCTGGATGGGCGCAGCGACTGGGCGGCGCTGGACGCGCAGACATGGTCGATGATCGCGCGGTGGGATGACTGGGCCGCCGGCCTGCGCGTGATCGGGACCACCCGACCCACCCCAGCCTTGCCGTTCATCACCGCACAAGGCCGCGACCCACGGCCGCTACGCACCGCACTTGCGGCGGCCATCGCCGCGATGTCCGATGACGACCGCAGCACGTTGGGCCTGCGCGGTATTGCCGTGATCGCGCCCGAAACCTATCTGGCTGTTCCAATCCCGCCCGATCCGGTGCCTGCCGCTGCGTAAATTGATCAAAATTTGCACCGCGCGATAGTTTGCACATTGCAATGTGGAACAGGATCGGCCCTACTGGCCCGCAATGAAAACACTACGACAGGGAACAACCGTGACCGCGTCCGACGCGCCGGTGATTGAAATTCGCGGCCTGCACAAAGCCTATGGCAACCTGGAAGTGCTGCGAGGCGTGGACCTTGTTGCGCCGCGCGGGCATGTCGTGTCGTTGATCGGGTCATCGGGGTCGGGCAAATCCACCCTGCTGCGGTGCTGCAACCTGCTCGAGGACAGCCAGCAGGGTGATGTGATCTTTGAAGGCGAACCTGTGCGCTGGCGCGGCACGGGTGCCGCCCGCCACCCTGCGGACAAGGCGCAGGTGCGACGCATCCGTACCAACCTGTCGATGGTGTTCCAGCAGTTCAACCTTTGGTCGCACCTGACCATCCTGCAAAACGTGATGGAGGCGCCGGTCACCGTGCTGGGCCGCCCGCGCGTCGAGGTCGAGGAAAAGGCCCGGCATTATCTGGCCAAGGTCGGCATCGCGGACAAGGCCGATGCCTGGCCTGCGCAATTGTCGGGCGGTCAGCAGCAACGCGCAGCCATCGCCCGCGCGCTGTGCATGGAACCCCGCGCCATCCTGTTTGACGAACCCACCAGCGCGCTTGACCCCGAACTGGAACAAGAGGTCGTGCGCGTGATCAAGGCACTGGCGGACGAGGGGCGCACCATGCTCATCGTCACGCATGACATGAAGCTGGCGGCGGATGTAAGCCACCACACCATCTTTTTGCACAAGGGCCTGATCGAGGAACAAGGGCAGCCCGCCACCCTGTTCAGCGCCCCGAAATCCGACCGTCTGCGACAGTTCCTGTCCGCGACGATGGCACACTGATCCCCTCCAACCAAAGAAGAAGACTAATGAAACTCAAGCTGGCACTGACCCTCGGCGTTCTTGCACTGACGGCGACCACTGCGATGGCGCAAACCGTTCGTATGGGCACCGAAGGTGCCTATCCTCCCTTCAACTTCATCAACGACAAGGGCGAGGTCGACGGGTTCGAACGCGAACTTGGCGACGAACTGTGCAAACGCGCAGCCCTGACATGCGAATGGGTGACGACCGACTGGGATTCGATCATCCCGAATCTTACGGCGGGCAACTACGACACCATCATCGCCGGCATGTCGATCACCGAGGAACGCGCGAAGGTGATCTCGTTCACCCAGAACTACACCCCCCCGGCG
>JAUXPG010000214.1 GCA_030683915.1 Gemmobacter sp. | reverse complement strand
GATCTGGCACCGGCCCCCCGACGCCGCCGAGATCGAGGCGCGGCGACAGGCGTTCCACGCGCCCTATCACGCTGCGCTGGCGTCCGAGATGGCGCGGGTGCGTGCCTTGCACGGTGTCGCGATCCTTTATGATTGCCACTCCATCCGGTCGCAGATTCCGTTCCTGTTTCCGGGCACCTTGCCCGACTTCAACATCGGGACCGCGGACGGGGCGAGCTGCGCCGCAGAAATCGCGGCCGCGGCAGAAGATATTGCAGCGCACGCAAAAGGTTACAGCCATATCCTCAACGGGCGCTTCAAGGGCGGATGGACCACCCGCCATTATGGCCGCCCCGATCAGGGGTGGCACGCGATCCAGATGGAACTGGCACAGTCCACACATCTTGAAACCGAAACCGCACCCTTTGCCTATGATCCGGCCAAGGCCGCGCGCCTGCGCCCCATCCTGTCAGCCATCCTTGCCCACATCGCCGCTTTCGCCCCCGACCTGAAGGTGACGCCGTGACCAACCCCCGCCACAACATCCGCGACGTGTATCCCCCCACCGGCCCCGAGATCAGCTGCAAAAGCTGGCTGACCGAGGCGCCGCTGCGGATGCTGATGAACAATCTGCACCCCGATGTGGCAGAAAACCCGCACGAGCTGGTTGTATACGGTGGCATCGGCCGCGCGGCCCGCACCTGGGACGACTTCGACCGCATCTGTGCCGCATTGCGAGATCTCAACGATGACGAGACGTTGCTGGTGCAGTCGGGCAAGCCGGTGGGTGTTTTCCGCACCCACAAGGACGCACCACGCGTGCTGATCGCCAACTCCAATCTGGTGCCCCACTGGGCGACGTGGGATCATTTCAACGAACTCGACAAGAAGGGTCTGGCGATGTACGGCCAGATGACTGCGGGTTCGTGGATTTATATTGGAACCCAAGGGATTGTGCAGGGAACCTACGAAACCTTTGCCGAGGCGGGACGCCAGCATTATGGCGGGTCGCTTGCAGGTCGCTGGATTCTGACGGGCGGTCTGGGCGGCATGGGCGGCGCGCAACCCTTGGCTGCGGTCATGGCCGGGGCCTGCTGCCTGGCGGTGGAATGCGACGAGACGCGGATTGATTTTCGAATTCGTACCAGATACTTGGATGCCAAAGCTCAGACATTGGACGAAGCATTGTCCATGATCGCCGGGTGGACGGCCAAGGGTGAGGCAAAGTCGGTCGGGCTGCTGGGTAACGCCGCTGATGTCTTTCCCGAACTTGTGGCCCGGATGAAGCAGGGCGGGCCCCGCCCGGACATCGTGACCGACCAGACCAGCGCGCATGACCCGCTGCACGGCTACCTGCCGTCGGGTTGGACTGTTGCGGATTGGCGCATGCGGCAGGAAACCGACCCGAAAGCCGTCGAGCGCGCGGCGCGGGCGAGCATGCGGACCCATGTGGCCGCGATGGTGGATTTCTGGAACGCCGGGGTGCCGACGCTTGATTACGGCAACAACATCCGTCAGGTCGCAAAGGACGAGGGGTTGGAAACCGCCTTTGCCTTCCCCGGTTTCGTACCCGCCTACATCCGTCCGCTGTTCTGCCGGGGCATCGGCCCGTTTCGTTGGGCCGCGCTGTCGGGCGACCCCGAGGATATTCGGAAGACCGATCGCCGGATGAAGGAACTGTTTCCCGACAACGCCCATCTGCACCGCTGGTTGGACATGGCGGCAGACCGGATCGCGTTTCAGGGCCTGCCCGCGCGTATCATGTGGATCGGGCTGGGCGACCGCCACCGCGCGGGGCTGGCCATCAATGCGATGGTGCGCAGCGGTGAACTCAAGGCCCCGGTGGTTATCGGGCGCGACCATCTGGATTCCGGGTCGGTTGCCAGTCCGAACCGCGAAACCGAGGCGATGAAGGACGGGTCAGATGCCGTCAGCGACTGGCCGCTGCTGAATGCGTTGCTCAACTGCGCGTCGGGCGCAACCTGGGTGTCGCTGCATCATGGCGGCGGCGTGGGTATGGGGTTCAGCCAGCATTCGGGCATGGTGATCTGTTGCGACGGGTCCGAGGATGCCGACCGCCGTATCGCCAATGTGCTGTGGAACGATCCTGCGACCGGCGTGATGCGTCACGCCGACGCGGGCTACGACATCGCTCTTGACTGCGCGCGGATCCATGGGCTGAACCTTCCCGGCATCCTGCGCGGCTGACCCTTCGGCGCAACGGAGTTTTGCATAATGGGGGCGATTTCCTGGAAGAAATCGCCCGTGCAGGCCCGTCAGTCCAGTTCGACCAGCAGGTCCTTGGCCTCGACCCCGTTGCCGGGGCTGACATGCACCGCCTTGACCGTCCCGGCGCGTTCGGCGTGCAGGCCGGTTTCCATCTTCATGGCCTCGATGGTCACCAGCAGGTCGCCCGGATTGACCTTTTGTCCCACCGAGACCGCGACGCTGGCAATCGATCCCGGCATCGGAGCGCCGACGTGGGCGGGGTTGCCGTCGGCTGCCTTGGGGCGCCGCGCGGTGGCCGATTTCACACTGCGGTTGGGGACGCGGATCACGCGCGGCTGGCCGTTCAGTTCGAAGAACACCCGCACCTCGCCGTCATCGGTGGTCTCGCCCACGGTCTGCAGACGGATTTCCAGGGTCTTGCCCGGGTCGATTTCCGCCGTGATCTCCTCGCCCGGTTCCATGCCGTAAAAGAACGTGCGGGTGGGCAGGGCGCGGACCGGGCCATAGATCGCATGGCGTGCGCGATACTCCATGAACACCTTGGGATACATCAGATATCCGTTCAGGTCTTCGTCATCCACGGTTTCGTTGTCGGCATCTTCACCCGCCATCGCGCGGACCTGCGCCAAAAGATCGGCCCGCGTCGCCTCCAGGTCCACCGGCGCCGCATGCAGGCCGGGGCGGTCGGTGATCGGGGTGTCGCCTTTCAGCACCTTGCGCTGCAAGGCGGCGGGCCAGCCGCCTGGAGGTTGGCCCAGGTTACCCTTCATCATGTCCACGACCGACTCGGGGAAGGCGACCTCGGTTGCAGGGTCTTCGACCTGTTTGCGGCTCAGCCCTTGGGCCACCATCATCAGTGCCATGTCGCCCACCACCTTGGACGACGGGGTGACCTTGACGATATCGCCGAACATGCGGTTCACATCGGCATAGGTGCGTGCGACCTC
>JAUXPG010000056.1 GCA_030683915.1 Gemmobacter sp. | reverse complement strand
GTCGGTGGGCACCGTCGGGTCCGTGGGATCGGTCGGGTCGGTCGGCGCCGTGGGGTCCGTTGGATCGGTCGGGTCTGTCGGTACCGTGGGGTCCGTCGGATCGGTCGGGTCGGTCGGCACCGTCGGGTCCGTAGGATCGGTCGGGTCGGTCGGCACCGTCGGGTCCGTGGGATCGGTCGGGTCGGTTGGCGCCGTCGGGTCCGTTGGATCGGTCGGGTCGGTGGGCACCGTCGGGTCCGTGGGATCGGTCGGGTCGGTCGGCGCCGTTGGGTCCGTCGGTTCGGTTGGTTCCGTCGGCTCCGAGGGGCGCGTCTGGGCGCCGCCGCCGCCGGCGGTACCGATCAGGGCCGCGCCGCCGATCACCGCAGCCGCCGCACCAAGGCCGCCGCCGCCGACCGCGCCCAGAACGGCCGGGGTGAACGGGCCCATGCCCGCAATGTCATCCGCTGTGTCACTGGCGCCAAGGAAGGTCAGCGCGTCATTCGGGCTCCATTTGCCCCAGGTTTCGGTGCGGCCATAGCTTGGCACCACACTGTTTCCCGGCCCTTCGGTCATCGCCACCATAGTGATGTCGCCGTCGGTCGACAGGAACAGCCGATTTACCGGGCCCGATCCGCCGAAATACCCCTTGATCGTGACCACCCGGCCATCGGCCATGGTGATGTGCAGGTCGCGCCCCTCGCGAACATAGCCCAGCACGTCGGTCTGGGTCACGTTCAGCGAAATGTCGCCGCCTGCTGTCAGATCTATGCTTGCATTATTGTCACCGCCGGAGATGACACCATTTTTAATTGCGCCCATACGCGAGCGCACGACGAATTCAATCGTCTTCACCATTGTAACTGCTCCGCCTCAGGTGCAGCGTTGCGCTGCTTGTTCTATGTTTTGTCGAAAGATAGCCAGATGCTGCCACAATCTCCAGTGGGAATTTCGGCCCCGGCGAATCATGTGAAGATTTTTCCGTTGCGGCGGGGCTGAGGCCCAAATACGTGGCGCCTGCGCAACACAGGGTCGGATAACATACCAGATATCCACAAAATCAGACACCTTCGGCGCATATCCTGCGTGGGCCTCTGGCGGGGAAGTGGTTGCTGCGTTGCGGAAATTGCCGCAGTTGTGCAGCGACCGGCCCAGGGTGCCGCCATCCGGGCGGGTGGAATGCGGCATAATCGTGGCAAGTCTGTGGCGTCAGGACGCGCCGCGCGGGGCAGGCAGGCGTCCGCGGTTGTAGTCGGCCCAATCCGAAACGTCGGGATAGAATTGCCGCCGCCACGCCCGCACACGCGGGTTCATCACCCGGCGCCAGACTGGCGGGATCATCGCAAGGGTCGTCATCGCCGGATAGCCGAAGGGCAGTTGCGGTGCCGCATCGGCGCCATGGGTTTGCAGCAGCGCAAACCGGCGATCAGGTTTGTAATGATGGTCGGAATGGCGCTGGAGATTGATCAAGAACCAGTTGGAGACCTTGTGGCTTGCGTTCCATGAATGGCGGGGCAGCACGTGTTCGTACTTTCCCTCCCCGAGATGGCGCCGCGTCAGGCCATAATGTTCGATGTAGTTGGTCAGTTCCAGTTGCCACACCGCTGAAAACGCCTGAACCGCGAACAGGCCCACGCCTTCCCAGCCGCCGATGGCCCAAGCCAGCCCCAGCATCCCGCCCTGCAAGACAAGATACCGCCAGAACGGGTTGCTTGGATACCAGACCGGTAGGCCGCGCCGGGCCAGCATCTGCGCCTCGGCCCGCCACGCCGACGGGGGGCATGTCAGCAGCACCCGGACGAAGAAGCGGTGGAACCCTTCGTTGTAACGCGCCGTGACCGGGTCGCGCGGGGTCGCGACATAGCGGTGATGGACCAACAGGTGTTCGCTGCGGAAGTGGCTGTAAAGTACCATCGCCAGCAACAGATCGCCCAACACGCGCTCCAGCCGGTTTTTCTGGTGCAACAACTCGTGCGCATAGACGATGCCGACCGCGCCCGAAATCACCCCCAGCCCGAAGAACAGCCCCAGCTTTTCCGCCACCCCTTCCAGGCCGCCGTGGGTTGCCCACCAGATGCAGCCAAAGACCACGGCCGCTTGTATCGGAAACCAGATCAATGTGATCAGCCGGTACCAGAACAGGTCGCGTTCGGGCGCATCGGGGTCGGGGTTGGTTTCGTCCAGCCCCCCGGCGACGTCGAGCACCGTCACCATGCCCCAGCCGAACAGCGGCAACGCCAACACCCACCATCCGCCCAACAGCGCTGCCACCCCGGCCACGGGGATCAGCAGCAGCGATATCCAGAACGGCAGGGCAGATCGCAGGTCGCGAAACTCGGGGGCGGCGGGCGGGGCTTTGGCAGGCATGATACGATCCTTTCGCGCGCGATCCTAGCATGGGAAAACGGCGGGAAAACGGCGCCTTTGGCCGCAGCGTGCGGTGGCGCGGCCGTCAGGCCCCGGCAATCAGCCCGGAGTCGACGGCGGCTTCCCACGCCTTGCGCATCACGGTCGGCAGGGTCTCGGGCCGGAACCCGGCGGCAAAGCTGCCCCGCATCGGTGCCGCATCCTGCGGAACCTGCGCGACCTGCACCGACAGGATCAGGTGAAAGTGCGTGAAGGTATGAGTGACGGGCGTGTTGATCGCCGCCCAGGTCGCGTCCAGCGGGGGCAATGCGGGGGCGGGTGCCTCGGCCCAGTCATTGCCGGGCCAGCCCTGCATGCCGCCCAGCAAGCCCTTGGCCGGCCGGGTTTCCAGCAGCACCGCACCATCCTCGCGCCGCGCGACAAAGACGGTGCCGTGGCGCGTGGGCTTTGTGGGCTTGGCGGCCTTGCGGGGCAGGGTGGCGGCGATGCCTTGCGCGCAGGCGGCGCAGTGGGGCCGCACCGGGCAGATTGCGCAGGCCGGGTTGCGCGGCGTACAGATCGTCGCGCCCAGATCCATCATCGCCTGCGCGTGGTCGCCGGGCCGCTGCACCGGGGTCAGGCCCCCCGCCAGTTCCGCAAGACGCGGCTTTGCCTTGGGCAGCGGCACCTCGACGGCAAAGACGCGGGACACGACCCGTTCCACATTGCCGTCCACCACCACCGCAGGACGGTCGAACGCGATTGCCGCGACGGCCGCCGCCGTATAGGGGCCGATGCCTGGCAAGGCGCGCAAACCCGCCTCGGTGTCGGGAAACGCGCCAAGGTCCGCGACGGCGCGCGCGCAGGCCAGCAGGTTGCGCGCGCGGGCGTAATAGCCAAGGCCCGCCCATTCCGCCATCACCTCGGCGTCTGGCGCGCGGGCAAGGGCCGCCACATCCGGCCAGCGCGTCGTAAAGCGCTGGAAATACCCGCGCACCGCCGCCACGGTGGTCTGCTGCAACATCACCTCGGACAACCAGACGCGGTAGGGATCGGGGCGCACCCCTGCCGCCCGCGCGGCCGGGCCGACCCGCCACGGCATCGCGCGGGCATGCCGGTCGTACCAGCCCAGCAGATCGGCGCCAAAGGCGTCTTGCATGCGTCACTCTCCGCGCGTGCGGCGCACGCATTTTCAACGATCCCACGCTTTGGTCACGCGGTAGTCACTGGCGCCTGTCCGCGCCCGCGATAGAATAGCGCCGACACCGGCAAGGAAAACCCCACGGCATGGCCCGTTCGCCCGATACCCCCGCCCCCCCCGCCGGCCGCCGGATGCGCGGGTTCGAACCCGCTGGCGGGCTGATGGCGCGCCGCATCCAGAAGGCCGGTGAATCGCGCGGCTTTGCCATTGCGCGGCTGCTGACGCATTGGGCCGAGGTGGCCGGCGCCGACATGGCCGCCATCACCCGCCCCGTCAAGGTGGGCTATGGCCGCGAAGGCATGGGGGCCACGCTGACGCTGCTGGTCGCGCCAGCCCATGCCCCGATGGTTGAGATGAAGAAGGAACGCCTGCGCGAACGGGTGAATGCCGTCTACGGCTACAACGCCATTTCACGGGTCCATCTGACCCAGACCGCCGCCACCGGCTTTGCCGAAGGGCAGGCGGCATTCGCCCCCGCGCCGCGCGACGATCTTCCGCGCGATCTGCCCACCCTCGGCCCGGAAGCCCGCGCCGTGGCCGATGGCGTGGCCGACGACGGCTTGCGCCGCGCGCTGGAGCTGTTGGCGCAGAACGTCCTGTCCCGCAAGCGCCCTTGACCCCAACGAGACCCCAGAAAGGACACCCGATGCACCGCAGAACCCTGCTTGGCGCCCTTGCCGCCAGTACCCTTGCCGCCTCGCTGCCGCACGCGGCGCTGGCCCAAGCCGCCAAGCCCGAGGTTTGGGAAATTGCCATCGGCAACCCCGATGCCAAGGTCACGCTGACGGAATACGCCAGCTACACCTGCCCGCATTGCGCGAATTTCCACACGGCGGTGTGGAAGGACCTCAAACGCGACTACATCGACACCGGCAAGGTGCGCTTCATCTACCGCGAGGTCTATTTCGACCGTTACGGTCTGTGGGCCGCGATGGTGGCCCGCTGCGGCGGAGAGATGCGCTATTTCGGCATTCAGGACATGCTGTATTCGCAGCAGCGCGAATGGTCTGGCGCGGGCGACCCGGTCGCCATTGTCGAGGCGTTGCGCAAGATCGGCCTGACCGCCGGACTGACAAAGGAGCAGCTGGACACCTGCCTGTCCGATGGTGCGATGGCCGAGGCGATGATGGCCAAGTTCCAGCAGAACGCCGAAGCCGACAAGATCGACAGCACCCCGTCGCTGCTGATCAACGGCGAAAAGCATGGCAACATGGGCTATGCGGCGCTGGCCAAACTGCTTGACGCGAAGCTTGCCGAATGACCGCACCGCTGGCCGGGTTGAAGGTGGTCGAACTGGCACGCATTCTGGCCGGCCCCTGGGCCGGCCAGACGCTGGCCGACCTTGGGGCGGATGTGATCAAGGTCGAGGCGCCCGAGGGCGATGATACCCGCCGGTGGGGCCCCCCGTTTGTCGAGCGTGAGGGTGACAGGTCGGCCGCCTATTTCCACGCCGCCAACCGGGGCAAGCGGTCGGTCGTGGCCGATTTCCGCACCGAAGAGGGTCAGGCGCTGGTGCGCCGTCTGGTGGCCGATGCCGATATCCTGATCGAGAATTTCAAGGTCGGCGGGCTGGTCAAATACGGGCTGGATTATGAAAGCCTGCGCGCCGTGAACCCCCGGCTGATCTATTGTTCGGTCACGGGCTTTGGCCAGACCGGCCCCTATGCCCATCGCGCGGGGTATGATTTCATCATCCAAGGCATGTCGGGCCTGATGAGCGTGACCGGCGAACCCGGCGGCCAGCCGCAAAAGGTGGGGCTGGCGGTGACCGACATCTTCACGGGGCTCTATGGCGTGGTGGGGATACTGGCGGCGCTGCACCGCCGGACCGTGACGGGGCAGGGCGAACACATCGACATGGCACTGCTCGATGTGGCGACGGCGGTGATGGCCAATCAGGGCATGAACTATCTCGTGTCGGGCAAGGCGCCGGGTCTGATGGGCAACGCCCACCCCAACCTCGCGCCCTACGCGGTCTTCGATTGCGCCGATGGCTGGATCATCCTTGCCACCGGAAATGATGCGCAATACCGCCGCCTCTGCACCATTCTGGGGCTGCACGACATGGTGGCCGACCCTGCCTATGCCAGCAACGCCGACCGCATCGCCAACCGGGACGAAATGACCCGCCGGTTGACCGAGGCGACGACGCGGTGGAGCAAGGCCGCGTTGCTGGCCGCCTGCGAAGATCAGGGCATTCCCGCCGGGCCGATCAACGACCTGTCCGAGGTGTTCGCCGATCCGCAGGTGCAGGCCCGCGGGCTGGTGCTGGACATGGGCGGCGTGCCCGGCCTTCGCACCCCCATAACCTTTACCGGGGCCGAACTGGCCACGGGACGACCGGCGCCCAAGCTGGGGGAAAATCAGGACCTGGCGGGCTGACCCTTCCGCCCACCCGGTGCGGCAAGCGACGCAGGATCAGCCGATCCGGCCCCGCGCGCCGCCGGTCTGGCCGCGGTCCATCAGCAGGTGGTCGAGCAGGACACAGGCCATCATCGCCTCGCCGACCGGAACGGCACGGATACCGACGCATGGGTCGTGGCGCCCTTTGGTGACAACCTCGGTCTCCGCGCCCTCTGCGGTGATCGACCGGCGCGGGGTCAGGATGCTGGACGTGGGCTTGACCGCGAAGCGGCACACCACGGGTTGCCCGGTGGAAATGCCGCCCAGAATCCCGCCGGCGTGGTTGGACAGATAGTCCGGCCCCTTCGGCCCCATGCGGATTTCATCGGCATTTTCCACGCCGGTCAGGGCCGCTGCCGCCATGCCTTCGCCGATCTCCACACCTTTGACGGCGTTGATGCTCATCATCGCCGCGGCAAGGGCGCTGTCGAGCTTGGCATAGAGTGGCGCGCCCAGACCGGGGGGCACGCCGTTCGCCACGACCTCGATCACCGCGCCGACCGAATTGAGCGATTTGCGCAGCGCGTCCAGATCGGCCGCCCAAAGTGCGGCGGTCTCGGCGTCGGGGCACCAGAACGGGTTGCCCCCGATGACTGCCGGGTCGAACCGGCTGCGGTCGATGCTGCGCGCGCCCATCTGCACCATATAGCCCGTGACCGTCAGCCCCGGCACCAAGGCGGCCAGAACCGCCCGCGCCACGCCGCCCGCCGCCACCCGCGCGGCGGTTTCCCGCGCGCTGGACCGCCCGCCGCCCCGGTAATCGCGGATGCCGTATTTCTGGTGATAGGTGATGTCGGCATGGCCGGGCCGGAACGATTGCGCGATCTGGCCATAATCCTTGGAGCGCTGGTCGGTGTTTTCGATCATCAGCTGGATCGGCGTGCCGGTGGTGCGCCCTTCGAAAACCCCGGACAGGATGCGGACCGCATCGTCCTCGCGCCGCTGGGTGGTGTATTTCGACTGGCCGGGCTTGCGCCGGTCCAGCCAGGGCTGGATGTCGGATTCGGCCAGCGCGATGCCGGGGGGGCAGCCATCGACCGTGCATCCCAGCGCGGGCCCGTGGCTTTCGCCCCATGTCGTGACGCGGAACATGTGGCCGAAGGTGTTGTAGCTCATGGTCTGGCTCCCCGGAATGCTGCGGCTTCCTAGCGCCTTGTCGCGCGCGGGGGAAGGCGCGGGGATGAAAAACCCGGCTTGCGGCTTGCCGCAAGGGGCGCGGGCGCATAGATCGAAGGGCATGAGACGTTTCATCCCCCTGCTGCCCAAGCCGCCCGTCGTGTCCGTTGTCCGCCTGACCGGGGCCATCGGCGCCGCCGGTCGCTTTGGCGGCGGCCTGAACGATGCCGCCCTTGCCCCCGTGCTGGACCGCGCCTTCAGCGCCGGACGCCCGCGCGCCGTGGCGCTGGTCATCAACAGTCCCGGCGGGTCGCCGGTGCAGTCGTCGCTGATCGGCGCGCGCATCCGGCGGCTGGCCGAGGAAAAGAAGGTTCCCGTCCACGCCTTTGTCGAGGATGCGGCCGCTTCGGGCGGCTATTGGCTGGCCTGTGCTGCCGATGACATCTGGGCGGACGAAAGCTCCATCCTCGGCTCGATCGGCGTCATCTCGTCAGGCTTTGGCTTTCCCGAACTGCTGGCGCGGCAGGGCATCGAACGGCGGGTCCACACCGCCGGGCGGTCGAAAAGCACCGCTGATCCCTTTCGTCCCGAAACCCCCGAAGATGTCGCCCGCCTGCGCGCGATCCTTGATCCGATCCATGCCGCCTTCGTCGCCCATGTGCAGGCCCGTCGCGGCGACCGGCTGGCCAAAGATCAGCCCGACCTGTTTGAGGGCGCATTTTGGGCGGGCCGTCAGGCGGTGGCGCTTGGGCTGGCCGATGGCATCGGCCACCCGGTGCCGAAACTTAAACAGCTTTATGGCGACAAGGTGCGGCTGGTCGTGCATGGCGCGCGGCGCAGCCTGATGTCGCGGTTCGGCCTGCGCGCCGGAGCCGAAGCGATTGCCGAAATTGCCGACGAACGCGCCTTGTGGGCGAGGATCGGGCTGTGATCATCAAAATCATCTCGGTCATGCTGATCGTGCTGGCCGCCTTGGCGATCTTTGGTCGCGTGCGGCTGAAGCTGCCGGGGCGCAAGCCGCCTGCGAAACTGGGCGCCCCCTGCCCGGAGTGCGGCCGCCCGCGCATCGGCACGGGGCCCTGTCCCTGCAAGACCGGGGGCTAGCCAATGCGCGCCTTGCTGACCGGAGGGGGAGAGCGTGCCGACCGGCTGGCCGAAGTGCTGGCAAGGCTGGGTTGGCAGGTGGTGCGCGCGCCCGATGCCGGGACGGCCCGCCTTGGCGGGGACGAGGCGCTGCTGGTGACCGTAGCGCCCGATCACGCCGAAGACCCCGCCGCGACGCTGGACGAGATCGCCTTGGCGCCGGTTCGGCTGGCGCAAGCGCTGGCGGCGGTGCAGCCCGTGCCGGTGCGTGATGCCGCCGGTGAACTGCAGGCCCCGGCACAGGTGGTGCATGTGCTCGACCGCGCGGCGCTGGTGCCCGGCTGCGCCGACCATGCCCTCGCCACCGCCAGCGCCGCGC
>JAUXPG010000384.1 GCA_030683915.1 Gemmobacter sp. | reverse complement strand
CGAGACTCGCGCCGGCAGATTGGTCTGCGCCGCGGCCGGATGCCAGTGCCAATCAGAGGGTGACTTCGGTGCTCAGGCCCGCGGCCTGCGCGGCGCGGACCACCGCCTGCGCCACCGCAAGGTCCTGCAGCGCGACCCCGGTGCCGTCGAACAGCGTGATCTCGTCAGTGCGGGTCCGTCCGGGGTGGGCGCCGGTCAGGACCGCGCCCAAGGGGGTGATGGCGCCTGCGTCCAGCAGGCCAAGCCCGACCGCATGCTGCGCTTCGCCGATGGTGACCGACTGCGCCACCTCGTCGGTGAACACCGTCGCGGCAGCCAGAAGCGCCGGGTCCACCTCTTGTTTGCCCTTGGTGTCGGTGCCCATGCAGGCCAGATGCGTGCCGGGGCTGACATGCGCGGCCATAACGCTGGCAGCAGGCGACGAGGTGATGGTGATGACGACATCCGCCGCGCGCAGGCCGTCCAGCGACACCGCCTCGAACGGCAGGCCAAGGTCTGCCGCCACCGCGCCAAGGGCAGGCAGCATGTCGGGGTGATAGTTCCACGCGATCACGCGGTCCCACGGGCGCACCCGCGCCGCCGCGCGCAACTGGAAGGCCGCCTGATGCCCGGCACCGACGATGCCCAGCACCCGCGCATCGCCCCGTGCCAGCCGGTCGATGGAGATCGCGCTGGCGGCAGCGGTGCGAAGGGCCGTCAGCAGGTTGCCCCCCACCATCGCCGTCGGCCGCCCGGTCTCGGGGTCGAACAGCAGGATCACCGACTGATGGTTGATCAGCCCGCGCGCGGCGTTGCCGGGGAAATACCCGCCCGACTTGACGCCCATCACCTGCCCGGCGGTGTCGATCCCCGACTTGAAGCCATATTGCCGCCCCCCGCCCAGCGCCTCGCGGATCACCGGGAAATTGCGCGCCTCGTCCTGCGCCATTGCGGTGAACACGGCTTCGACCGCTGCAAAGGCGGTCTGCGCATCAATCAACCCGGCCACAGCCGATTCCGGCACCACGATCATGGCCTGCCCCTTTGTGTCAGTGCAAAGTTGGTTCCGGGGGGCATGCCCCCCGGGGTCCGCCCCTTATTCAATAGGCCTTGCCGCGCGCGCTGACCGGCCACACGCTTTCCACCACGCCGCCACGCACGCCGACATACCAGTCATGCACGTTGCAGGTCGGGTCGCAGTGCCCCGGCACCAGCCACAGCTTGTCACCCACCTTCAGCACCCCGTCCGGGTCGGCCACCACGCCATGCTCGTCGCTGCACTTGACGTATTTCACATCGTCGCGCCAGAACACCACCGGCAGGCCGCTGTCGACCGACTGCGCCTTAAGCCCGGCATCGACGATGGCCTTGTCGGCCTTGGCGTGGCTCATCACCGAGGTCAGCAGGAACAGCGCGTTTTCCCATTCGCCCCGGTCGATGCGGTTGCCATCCTTGTCAAGGATGCGGCCATAATCGGCATCCATGAAGGCGTAGGAACCGCACTGCAACTCGTTGTAAACGCCGCTTGTGGATTCGAAGTAATAGCTGCCTGTGCCGCCGCCGCCGACGATGTCGCAGCCGATGCCTTCGGCCGCCAGCGTATCCACCGCATCCTTCACCTGCGCCACGGCAAGGTCGATCTTGGCCTTGCGGTCGGCATAGCTGTCCATGTGCTGCATCGCGCCTTGATAGGCCTGGATGCCTGCGAACTTCAGCCCCGGCGCCGCCGAGATGGCGCGCGCCAGGTCCACCACCGCCGGGGTCGTGGTCACACCGCAGCGCCCTGCGCCGCAGTCGATTTCCACAAGGCACTCGATGGTGGTGCCATGCTTCACCGCCGCCGCCGACAGTTCGGCCACATTCGCGATGTCATCGACACAGCAGATCGCGCGCGCGCCGAGCTTTGGCAAACGCGCCAGACGGTCGATCTTGGCCGGGTCGCGGACCTGGTTGCTGACCAGCACGTCCTTGACGCCTGCGCGGGCAAAGACCTCGGCCTCGCTGACCTTCTGGCAACACACGCCGCAGGCACCGCCCAGACGTTCCTGCAGGAAATACACATCCACCGACTTGTGCATCTTGCCATGCACGCGGTGGCGCATGCCGTGGGCGCGGGCATAGTCGCCCATCTTCTTCACGTTGCGTTCCAGCGCGTCCAGATCGAGCACAAGGCACGGCGTCTGGATATCGGCCTCGGCCATTCCGGGCAGGGCGGGAATGTCAAAGCCCACTTCCAGACCGGCGAAATCAGCATGCTTGTTCATCGGTTCAGCCTTTCATCCACGGCAGGGTATCAAGGTCCACGTTGCCCCCGGTGATCACCACGCCAACGCGGCGGCCACGGAAGACTTCGGGGTTGGCCAGAATGGTGGCCAGCGGCACGGCGCAGCTGGGTTCCATGACGATCTTCATGCGCTGCCACGTCAGCTTCATGGCGGCGATGATCTGGTCTTCGGTCGCGGTGAACACATCGGTCACATGGCGCGACACGAAATGCCAGGTCAGGTCCTTCAGCGGCACCTTCAACCCGTCGGCCACCGTCTGGGGCGCGTCATCGGCAATGATGTGCCCGGCCTTGAAGCTGCGCCAGGCATCATCGGCGTTCTTCGGTTCGGCGGCATAAACCGCAACCCCCGGCGCGACGGCCGAAACCGTGAGGCAGGTGCCGGAAATCATGCCACCGCCCCCAATGGGCGCGATGATCGCATCCAGATCCTGCACCTGATCCAGCAGTTCGCGCGAACAGGTGGCCTGACCGGCAATCACGCGCGGGTCATTGTAGGGATGCACGAATTCGGCGCCCGTGCTGGCCTGCAGGTCGGCAAACACCGCCTCTCGGCTGCTGGTCGAAGGTTCGCATTCGGTGATCACGCCGCCATAGCCGCGCACCGCGTCCTTCTTGGCCTGCGGCGCGGTGCGCGGCATCACCACATGACACGGGATGCCCCGGCGCCCCGCGGCATAGGACAGCGACAGCGCATGGTTGCCGCTGGAATGCGTGGCCACACCGCGCGCTGCCATCGCGTCCGACAACCCGAACACCGCATTGCACGCGCCGCGCACCTTGAAGGCCCCGGCCTTCTGGAAGTTCTCGCACTTGAAGAACAGCTCGGCCCCCGTGAGGTCGTTGAAGTAGGTCGAGGTCAGAACCGGCGTGCGGTGAATATGGGGCGCGATGCGGGCATGGGCGGCCAGCACGTCGTCATAGGTCGGGATGATCATATTGGCCAAGTCCTTCATGGCGTTTCCCTTCACTCCGCCGCCAGCGCCATCGCAGGCGCCGAGCCGCGATAGAAATCCTGCGCCGCCGCCACGCCCCTGCCCAGCCGCACCGGCCAGCCCAGATCGGCCATGCACATTTCGGCGGTGGCAAGGCCAGCCAGCACCATCACATCGGTCAGCATCCCCAGATGGCCGATGCGGAACACCTTGCCCGCGACTTCGCCCAGACCCACGCCAAAGGCCACGCCGTATTTGCTGGCGGCCAGCGTCACCAGATCGGTCCCGTTGCAGCCCTCGGGCACGCGCACCGCAGTCACGGTGTCGGAATACAGATCGGGCGTCGCGGCATAAGGCGCCATGCCCCACGCGGCCACCGCGCGGCGCACGCCTTCGGCAAGGCGGGTGTGGCGGGCATAGACGTTCTCCAGCCCTTCATCCTCCAGCATCTCGATCGACCGCGCGAGCCCGGCGATCAGCCCGACCGTCGGGGTGTAGGGGTAGCCGCCACGGGCATAGGCCGTCAGCATTTCGCGGAAATCAAAGAAGGCGCGCGGCAGCGTGGCGCCCTCCATCGCGGCGATGGCCTTGGGGCTGATGCCCAGAATGGCCAGACCGGCGGGCAGCATGAACCCCTTCTGGCTGCCGGCGACGGCAATATCCACGCCCCAGCGGGTAAATTCGAACGGCATCGACCCGATGGATGACACGCCATCCACCATGAACAGCGCCGGGTGGCCTGCCACATCCATCGCGCGGCGGATGCCCGCAACGTCGGACTTCACGCCGGTGGCGGTTTCGTTGTGGGTGGCCAGAACGGCCTTGATGGCGTGCCCGGTGTCGGCCCTGAGCGCGGCCTCGATGGCCCCCAGCGGCGCGCCCTGACCCCACGGGGTTTCGATGATCTGCACGTTCAGCCCGTGGCGTTGGCACAGGTCGATCCAGCGGTGCGAAAACATGCCGAACCGTGCGGCCAGCACGGTATCGCCGGGGCTGAGCGTGTTGGACACCGCTGCCTCCCACCCGCCGGTGCCGGTGGAGGGGAGGATGATGATTTCGCCCGCCTCCATCTTCAACACCCGCTTCACCCCCGCCACCGCAGGGGTGAACATGCGCGCGAAGGCCGGGCTGCGGTGGTCCAGCGTCGGCATGTCACAGGCTTTGCGGATGGCTTCGGGAATGTTGGTCGGGCCGGGAATGAACACCGGGTTCTGAAACGACATGAGCGGCCTCCCTGATCGCTGGTTGCCCGCACCATACGCGCTCGGCGCCCGGCGCACAATTTTTTCGAAAACATTTTTCATTTCCC
>JAUXPG010000360.1 GCA_030683915.1 Gemmobacter sp. | reverse complement strand
CAGCAGGTCAAAGTCATAGACCACCGCGCGGGCAATGGGCTTGGGCCGCCGCCCGGCCCGGCGGGCTTGCCGGATGGGCAGGATCAGCCGGGCAACGCCATCGCCGCTTTCGGGCCAGCATTCGGTGGCGTGGGTGTAGAGCACCGAGCGCCCGGTCACATCGGCCACCCCCACCTCCAGCGGTTCGGCCAGCCAGCCATCCAGCACCCCGACCGACAGCGGCGCCCCCGGCCATTCCAGCACGATCATCGCGCCGGGGCCGTCTTCGGTGATGTCCAGCCGAAAACCGCGCGCGCCCGTCCGCTGCGCGATGCGGTTGGCAAGGTCCGCCAAAAGCGCGATCACCTCGAACCCGTTGCAACGGAGCAGCAGTTCAGCCGCCGCGCCCTCGGCGCTGAGTCCCGCACCTTCAAAACGCGCGCGCGCACTGTCGAGCAGGTCGGACGCGCGGGTCATCGCCAGCGGCCACCAGTCGGTGCGGCCTTCGTCGTGGCGGGCGCCCAGTTCGGTGATCGCACGGGTCAGCAACGCCACCTCGGCCCGCATCGCGCGGTCCAGCGCGCCGCCCGGGTCGGCGCCCTGATCCTCGGCCAGAACGCCCATCACGGTCTGCAGGTTGGCCGCCGGACGGCGCACGCGGTCGAACACCTCGGCCAGCAGTTGTTCGCGCCGGGTATGCGCCGCCAGATCCGCCGTCACATCGCGCAGCGTGATGACATAGCCGGGGCTGTCCTGCCCCGGCGCATGCAACAGACGCATCCGCGCGGCCAGCAAGCGCGGCGCGGCGCCGGTGGTGGCGCACAACAGGTCAGACGCGGCCTCGGGATCGTCGGTTTCGATGAGGCGCTGGTGGGCATGGCGGATCGGGCCTTCGCGCAGATAGTCAAACAGCCGCCGGTCCAGCCCCGGCGCCCCGCCTTGGGTGCCCAGCAGGTCCAGCGCCAGACCGTTGTAGAACACCAGCTGATGCGCCCCCGAACACAAAAGCACCCCCACCGGCACATCCGACAACAAGGCCTCCAGCCGGGCCTTTTCGCTGGCCAGCCGGGTCGTTTCGCGCGCAACGGATTCCGCCAGCGCGTTGCGGGTTTCCGCAAGGTTGGTCAGCGCCGCGCCGACGGCGGGCGCCAGGTCGCCCAGATAGCGGGCGGTTTCACGGTCCATCTCGATGCCGACGTCGCTATGCGACCGCGAGCGGATGGTGCCTGCCAACCGCTCGATCGCCTTCGCAACATGGGTGTCGAACAGGAACCAGACCCAGGTCACAATGCCGACCAGCACGAACCCCGCCACCATCCCGCCCTGCACAAAGGCGTTCAGCGTCTCGGGGCTGCCGAGGCGGCGATAGCCAAGCCAAAGCCCGGCGACCAAGGCGACCAGCCCGCCAAGGCCAAGAAGCGCGAAGAACAGAAAGATCCTGACCCGCAGGCTAAGCCGTTCAAGCATGCGCGGGGCCCCCGGCCGGGGTGATCCCCCCTGCCAGAAGCCTTCGGACCTCTTCGCGCAATTCCTTGATTTCGAACGGCTTTGAGATGAAGCCGTCGGCCCCGAGGGCCAGACCCTTGCGCCGCTCGATCGCCGATCCGCGCGCCGTCATCATCAGGATCTTCACATCCGCCAGCGTCGGGTCCAGCCGCACGCCCTGACAGATTTCATATCCCGACACCTCGGGCAGCATCACGTCCAGCAGCACAAGGTCAGGATGCGTGCCACGGATGCGGGCCATCGCCTCGCCGCCGTTGGCCACGCGGTCGTGGTCGTATCCTTCGCGGGTCAGCAGATAATCGAGGGCAATCGCAATGTTGTCTTCGTCCTCGACCACCAGAACCCGTTTCTTCCCCCCATCAGCGCCCATGGCTCATCCTCCGTGGCAGGCCGCCTTCATCACCGGGTCGCCGGGATCGAGCGGCACCCAGGTGCCACCCGACATCACTCCGGTCTCGGTGAACGTCACGTTTGCGGTGACATCGACGCGCCGAGAGTTGGCGCAATCGAACATTACCATGATTTCCTGATTTCCCTGCCAGCGCGCGAACCGCCACACCTGCGTCAGCACCAGATCGGGCGCGGCCGGGTTGCGCATGGATTTGCGCGTGTCGACCAGAAGCGCGCTGGTCACCAGCGGCACCGCATAGGTCCAGGGCCGTAGCGGCGACGCGGTGTCATTGGTCTGCGCCAGCACCACGCCGGGCGGGATGCCGGCCTGAAGCCGGGAAAACCAGTTGTACTCCGACCAGATCGACATGACGATCATGCTCAGACCCGCAATCGCGGGGACGGTCCATTTCGGCACCCTGTCGCGCAGCAGTTTGCGCAGCATCAGCCCGATTCCGGCACCGCCGATACCCGCAATCAGAATGGCAAGGAATTCGACTGTCATCGCGCGGCCCTCCTCAGCCGGGTGCGCCCCGGCCCGCGGCCGAGGATTGCATGGTGCGCACCACGACAAAGGCGTCGCGCAAGTGGCTGCGTTCGAAATCACTCAGGTCCGAGGGGGCGAGGAAGTTGTCGGGCTTGCGCCCCATCTTCACCAGCGCGGCCTGATTTTTCAGGCGGGATTCCGCGATCAGGTCATAGGCTTCGATCAGGTCGCGCGCGCCCGATACCGAAATCACCCCTGCCTCTTCGGCGGCCAGCAGCCGGGCGCGGGTGTTGGCCACGGTCAGGCGTCCGCGCAGCGCATAGATGCGGCCAAGGTCCACCACCGGCACCACGCCGTTCAGCTTCATGTCGATGTGGTTGCGGTGTTCGCCCGACCGGATGGTGGCAAATCCGCGCAGCAGGCCCAGCGGCGGGGTGTGCTTGAGGCTGTTGGAAATCATGTGCGCGACAAAGATCGAATTGCGCGCGGCATTGTCCAGCGTTTCGGCCTGCAGGTCGCGAAACAGCGCCTTGGCCCCGCCGATGGCCCGCAGGTCGAACATGACCGAGGCCAGCATCTGTGCCATCGGGTCGGGCTTTGCCACCCAGCCCGCAAAATACTCGCGCCAGACGCGCATCGGCTGGCACCATTTCGGGTTGGTCGCCATCATCTCGCCGGGGCAATAGTAATAGCCCACCGCGTTCAGCCCGTCGCAGACGAACCGCGCCAGCCGCTGGAAATACTCCATGTCGCCCGGCGCCATCGCATCGTCGATCATGATGCAGTTGTCCTGATCGCTGACGCCGGTCTGTTCCTGCCGCCCCTGCGATCCGCAGGCCAGCCACAGATAGGGGACCGGCGGCGCGCCAAGGTCCGCCTCGGCCATCGCAAGCAGCCGGCGGGTCACGGTATCGGCAATGTCGGTGATCAGCCGGGTCACGATTTCATGGGCGTTGTTGCCACCCACGAGCTGCAGGAGCAGTTGCGGGATGCGCGCAGTGACCGCCGCCATGTCGGCCACGGTTTCCGCCGTGGCGATGTCGCGCACCAGCACGGCGGAACTGACCGCCTGAAACCGCGTCAGGTCGGTCTGGGTGATCATGCCCACCAGTTCGCCGTCGCGCACCACCGGCAGATGCCCGATCCGACGTTCCAGCATCAGGTGCAGCACGTCGGACCCCAGCGCATCGGGCGGCAGGGAAATGGGATCGGCGGTCATCACGGCATGCACCGGGGTGGCCGGGTCGCGCCCTTCGGCCAGCACCTTGTTGGTCAGGTCACGGTTGGTCAGGATGCCGAGGAACCGCCCCGACTCCACCACGCCCAGCGACGAGATGTGCTGATCGCGCATCATCTTGGCCGCCTGCCACACGCTGGCGTCGGGGGCGCAGATGATCGGCTTGCGGGCCATCAGGTCGGCCACCTTGCGGGTGGCAAGGTCCGAGCCGCGGCCTTCGATGTTGCGTCCGCGGTTGAAGAACCGCTCGAACGCGGGCGAGGTGGCCAGCAGGCGGCGGAATTCACCCGCCGGCAGCAAGATCAGCACCGACTCTTCGGTCGCACGCGCGGTGGTCACCGCCAGCCCGTCACGCATCAGCCCGCGTTCGCCAAAACTGTTGCGCGGGCCCAGAATGGACACCAGCGCGCCAGAGGCATCCACCACCTCGACCGCGCCGGACTTTACCAGATACAGGCCCAGCAGCGGTTCGCCTTCGTGATAAACCTCGGCTCCGGCGGGAAATTCCCTGCGGACGAAGGAACCGGCGACGCGCGCCAGCTCGTCCCTCGGCAGGGTATCGTAGGGGTGCACCGTTTCCAGAAATGCCAGGATTCGGGCGTTGGGGGCGTCGTGGGTCATCGTGTCCTCCCGGACGTGCGCCGGGTTTGCCCCGGTCTGTCGGTGGGATTGCGGGGGCGGCGTGATGCCGCCCCCGCAGTTGGGATCAGTGGGCAGTGGCCTTGCCCGCGCCCTTGGGCACGCGGATCGATTCGACCAGATCCTGCACATGGCGCGGCGGAGCCGAGGTCATCTTGGAAACGATGAAGGCCGTCGCAAAGTTCAGCAGCGCACCGATCGGGCCGAAGCCAGCCGGCGAGATGCCGAACAGGTGGTAGTCCTGCGTGTTCGGGAAGGTGTTGGTGTTCGGGATGAAGAACCAGCCGAGGTACAGGAAGATGTAGACCGAGGTCGACACCAGACCCACCAGCATCCCGAGGATCGCGCCTTCCTTGTTGATGGTCTTCGAGAAGATGCCCATCATCAGCACAGGGAAGATCGTCGCAGCGGCCAGACCGAAGGCCAGCGCCACCACCTGCGCGGCAAAGCCGGGCGGGTTGAGGCCAAGCCAGGTGGCCAGACCGATGGCACCGGCCATCGAGATACGGGCCGCCAGCATCTCACCCTTTTCCGAGATGTTCGGGTTCAGGGCGCCCTTGATCAGGTCGTGGCTGATGGCCGAGGAGATGGCCAGCAGCAGGCCGGCTGCGGTGGAGAGCGCCGCCGCCAGACCGCCTGCCGCGACCAGAGCGATGACCCAGCCGGGCAGCTTGGCGATTTCAGGGTTCGCAAGAACCATGATGTCGTTGTTCAGGGTCACCAGTTCGTTGTCGATGATCCCCAGTTCGCCGGCCGTTTTGCCGCCGAAGGTCACGGCGTCACGCTTGCCGATGGCTTCGACCAGCGCGGTTTGCAGCGCGGCCAGGTCGGCATTCGGCAGGCCATTGACCTGCACTGCCTCTTCCGAGGTCAGATCGGCCACTTCCGGCAGGTTCTGCGCCGCGCGGGCGTCGGTCAGCGCCTTGCGGGCGTCGGCCACGGCCTTGTTCGGTGCAGCAAGGCGCGCCGGGTTGACGTACTGGATCAGCCCGTCGCCGTTCTTGTCGTCAAACTTCAGCAGGCCGGTTTTTTCCCAGTTGCGGATCCAGGTAAGATCATCGCGGGTCCGGATGTCGGCCAGCGAAATCGCAGGCGCGTCGTAGAAACGCCCCTCGACCGCACCCGGCCAGAAGGTCGTGGTCAGGTTAAGCCGCGCCATCGACCCCACGGCCGGGGCCACGGTGTAAAGCAGCGCGATGAAGACAAGCGCCCAGCCCGCCGAAACGCGGGCGTCCGACACTTTGGGAACCGTGAAGAAGCGGATGATCACGTGCGGCAGACCCGCGGTGCCGATCATCAGCGACATGGTGATCAGGAACATGTTGAGCATGTTCGTGGTGTCGGCAGTGTAGGCGGCAAAGCCGATGTCGGTCACCACCTGGTCCAGCTTCGCCATGAAGGCGACCTCGCCACCCGAGGGCGCGTGGTTTCCGATCAGACCCAGCTGCGGCAGGAAGTTGCCGGTCAGGTTGAGCGAGATGAACAGCGCCGGGATGGTATAGGCCACGATCAGCACGACATACTGCGCCACCTGCGTGTAGGTGATGCCCTTCATGCCGCCGAACACCGCGTAGGCAAACACGATGCCCGAGCCGATGAACAGGCCGGTCTGGTTGCTGACTTCAAGGAAGCGCGCGAAGGTCACGGCCGCCCCGGTCATCTGCCCGATCACGTAGGTCACCGAGATCACGATACGGCAGACCACCGCG
>JAUXPG010000233.1 GCA_030683915.1 Gemmobacter sp. | reverse complement strand
GCCGCAGCGGCGGCGACCCTGCACGACCCGCTGGAGGCCGGTTTTCCGCCCGGCACCGAAGGCCGCGTGCTGTTCTGGATCGCGGTCGCGTTTTCGGCGTTCCAGATCGCCACGGCGGCGCATCTGATCGACATGGCCAGCCAGATCGCTCGGGCGGCGCATGTCGGGTTCCTGATGCTGCTGGGCTTTCCGTTCCTTGCGCTGGCACATGGGCGGGGGGTGCCGGTGCGCGCGCTGGCATGGGCCGCCGGTTTGGCGGGGGTGATGGTCGCGCTTTATCAGTGGTGGGAATATGTGCCGCTGCTGATGCGGGCGGGCGACCCGCTGCCGCTCGATATCGCCGTGGGGGTGTTGGCGCTGGTGCTGGTGTTCGCCGCCGCCTGGGCGATGATGGGTCCGGCGTTGCCGATCATTGCCGGCGTGTTTCTGGCCTATTGCCTGTTCGGCCAATACCTGCCGCGTCCGCTGAACCATCGCGGCTATGATTTCGCGCAGGTGATCGACCACATGGCCTATGGCACCGAAGGCATCTACGGCATTCCCACCTATGTGTCGTCGACCTTCATCTTCCTGTTCATCCTGTTCGGTGCCTTTCTGGAAAAGGCCGGCATGATCAAGCTGTTCACCGATGTCAGCCTTGGGCTGGTCGGGCACCGGCTGGGGGGCGCGGCCAAGGTTTCGGTGCTGTCGTCCGGGCTGATGGGCACGATCTCGGGGTCGGGGGTGGCCAATGTCGTCACCACCGGGCAATTCACCATTCCGCTGATGAAGCGCTTTGGGTATCGCGCCGGATTCGCGGGCGGGGTCGAGGCGACGGCCAGCATGGGCGGGCAGATCATGCCGCCGGTCATGGGCGCGGTTGCCTTCATCATGGCCGAAACGCTGGGCGTGGATTATGTGGAAATCGTCAAGGCGGCGCTGATCCCGGCCATCCTGTATTTCGCCTCGGCCTTCTGGATGGTTCATCTGGAGGCGGGGCGGCTGTCGTTGCGGGGGCTGGACAAGGCCGATCTGCCATCGCCGCTGCGGGCGCTGCGCGAGCGCTGGTATCTGATCTTGCCGCTGGCGGTGTTGGTGTGGCTGCTGTTTTCGGGATATACGCCGCTGTTTGCAGGCACGGTGGGGCTGGGCCTGACGGTGATGCTGATCCTTGGCGCCTCGATCGCGCTGGGGCTTCCGGCGGGGGTGGTCCGGGTGGTGTTCTGGGTCGGCCTCGGGCTGGTCGCCGCCGCGTTCTTGCAGTTCGGCATCAAGGTCGTGGTCGGCGCGGTGGTGGTGCTGGTCGCGGTGAACGCATTGTCGAAAGGCGGGCGTGAGACACTGGCCATTTCGCGCGACGCGCTGGCCGATGGTGCGCGCACCGCGCTGCCGGTGGGCATTGCCTGTGCGCTGGTGGGTGTGATCATCGGCACCATGACGCTGACCGGCGCCGCCAACACCTTTGGCCAGTTCATCGTAGGGGTCGGCAAAAGCAGCCTGTTCCTGTCGCTGGTGCTGACAATGATCACCTGCATCATCCTTGGCATGGGCATTCCGACCATCCCCAACTACATCATCACCTCGTCCATCGCCGGGCCCGCGCTGCTGGAGCTGGGCGTGCCGCTGATCGTCAGCCACATGTTCGTGTTCTACTTCGGCATTCTGGCCGACCTGACGCCGCCTGTGGCGCTGGCCTGTTTTGCCGCAGCGCCGATTGCCAAGGAAAAGGGGCTGATCATCTCGGTCAACGCGGTCAAGATCGCGGCGGCGGGGTTCGTCATTCCGTTCATGGCGGTCTACACACCGGCGCTGATGCTGCAGCCCGGCGGCGCGCTGGCGCAGGCCATCGGCTTTGTGCCGGCGGTGGCCTATATCGTGCTGAAGGCGGTGCTGGCGATCGGGTTGTGGGGCGCGGCGGTGATCGGCTGGCTGGGCCGGCCGCTGGCGCTGTGGGAACGCACGCTGGCGATGGCGGGGGGGTTCACGCTGATCGCCGCGCTGCCTTTGACCGACGAAATCGGGTTCGCGCTGGCCGCGCTGTTTGCCGGGCAGTTGTGGTTGCGGCGCCGGGCGCAGGCGGTATGAGCGGTTGCCTGATGGCGGGGGGCCTGGTGTTGGCGCTGGCTACACCGGGCTTCACGCTGGACTGGACGCATTCGGTGGAACGCACCATCTGGCGCGAGGACTGGGCGCTGGTGCCGGGCGGTTTGCGGCTGGTGCAGGCGGCGATCAAGGGTTCGGGCGCGGGGGTGGACCCCGGGCCGGGCGCGCGGCTGGTGGAGGGCTGGTGGGTCTGGGCGCCGGAGATGGGCGTCGTGCCTTCGGTGGCGTTGGCGGCATCGGGGGCAACGGGCGGCGGCTGGCGGCTGTGCAGCGGCGGGCGCTGCCACGATCTGGGCGCGGCGGCGGGCGAACCGCTTGTGCTGGCACCCTGCGCGGCGGGCGGCGGCTGAACACCCTGTTACCAAAACTTATATAAGGCAGGCGGATTCCATTGGCCCCGAGCACGCCCTTGCCCTAGCCTGCACGGCGGGAGAGAGGACGTGCCTGCCAAGGACTGGCAGGCGTTCCGGCGAAAAGCATGCGTCACGTTGCCTTCATCGGGTTCGGCGAGGCTGCACGCGCCTTTGCGCAGTCGCTGCGCGAGGTCGCGCCGCTGCGGATGACCGCTTATGATATTCTGATCCACGGTGATCTGGCCGGGCCCTTGCGGGATGCGGCAGGGGCACTGGACGTGACGCTGACCCGCTCGGCGGCCGAGGCGGTGACAGGGGCCGGAATGGTGTTCTCGGCGGTCACTGCAGGGTCAGCCTCGGCCGCATTGGCGGGTGTTTATGATGCGCCGGTCCACCCGCATGTGCTGTGCGACATCAATTCCGTCACCGCCGCGTGCAAGGCCGCGAATGCGGCGCGGGTCAGGGCGGCAGGTGCGGCTTATGTCGATATGGCGGTGATGGCGCCGGTGCATCCGGCCCGCCACCGCACGCCTGTCCTGCTGGCGGGCGATGTGGCGGCGGCAGAACCCGCCTTGCGCGCGCTGGATTTCCGCTTTGACATTGCGGGCCCGAACCCCGGTGACGCCACGGCGGTCAAGATGGTGCGCAGCCTGTTCGTCAAGGGGCTGGAGGCGCTGACCGTCCAGACACTGACGGCGGCCGAAGCCTCGGGCTGTGGCGAGCGCATCCTTGCGTCGCTGCACAAGTCCTATCCGGGGCTGAACCTGCCCGCATTCGCCGCCTATCAGTTCGACCGTGTGGTGACACATGGCCGCCGCCGCGCCGAGGAAGTGCGCGAGGTGGCGCAGACCCTGCGCGACCTCGGGTTCCACGACGGCGCCGCGCTGGCCGAGGCCGTGGCCGATGTGCAGGCCGCCGTGGCCGCCGCGCGCCCCGCGCTTGACCCGGACCCGCGCGCCTGCGCCCGTGCTGCGGCGTCCGCGCTGCGACCCCCGATTTCCGGCGCCGCCTGACGGCTCCGGCACGACCGAAACCGCGGCGGGCTACCGCGGGCAACCTGGGAGGAGACCTGACATGACCCTGATGAAACCGATCCGCGCAGCCCTTGCGCTGTCGGCCGCACTGGCCGCCAGCCCGGCGCTGGCCGAAGAACTGAGCTTTGCCCATTTCGTGCCGCCCGCGCACATCATCACCCAGACCATCGTGGAGCCGATCACCAAGGCCGTCGCGGAAAACTCGGGCGGAGACCTGTCGATCCGGGTCTATCCGGGTGGCGAACTCGGGCCGGGCCCGGTGGAACAGTATGCCCGTATCGTGCAGGGCGTGGCCGACATGGCGTGGGGCCTTGCGGGCTATAACTCCAGCCAGTTCCCGCTGTCGATGATCGTGGAACTGCCGGGCACGGTCGATGCCGCCGGGTCGGGATACGAGGCGATGTGGCGGGTTTATGACCAGTATCTGAAGGGCGAATTCGTCGGCACCCGCGCCATCGCGCTGTGGACCTCGGAGCCCAACGTGCTGATCATGCGCGACAAGGAGGTCCGCACCCCGGACGATCTGAAGGGCCTGAAGATCCGCGTGTCGGGTGCCTTCCCCGGCGAGGTGATTTCGGCCCTGGGCGCGACCCCGGTGCAGATGCCCGCGAACGAGATGTACAACGCCCTGCAGACCGGGCTGATCGATGGCATCATGACCGGCGGCTCGGCCATCCATGATTTCAAGATCAACGAGGTGGCGCGCACCTACACCACCGGCCCCAGCCTTGGGAACATCCTGTTCTACGTCGCCATGAACGAGGCGCGGTATCAGGGCCTGACCGATGCGCAAAAGGCCGCGCTGGACAAGTCGGTCGGGATCGAGCTGTCGAAGTCGGGCGAAACCGGGTGGAATCAGCGTGCCATCGAAACGCTGGACAAGCTGCGCGCGGACAGCTCGAAAGTGGTGATCGACCTGACGGCGGAACAGTCGGCGCCGTTCAACGCCGTGACCGTTGCGCTGACCGAAAAGGTACTGTCCGACCTTGAGGCCAAGGGCCTTCCGGCGCGCGCGGTGCATGCCGCGATGATCGCGAAGTAAGGAGGCCCACATGCTGCGGCGGCTTATCTGGCTGACGGACCGGCTGATCGACCTGTCCGCCCTGACCGGGGCTGCCGGGCTGGTGGTGGCGTTGGGGGTGACAGCGACCGAGGTTGTCACCCGTGCCTATGGCGCGCCCCTTTACGGGGCGCGCGACATCGTGTCGATGGCCGGGGTGTTTGTCGTGTTCGGCGGCATGGCACTGGCGCACAAGAACGGCGCGCATATCGCGGTCGATCTGCTGGAGCGGCATTTTTCCACCCGGATGAACCATTGGCTGACCGCAGCGGCGCATTTGCTGGGCGCCGCGGTCTTTGCCCTGATCGCGTGGCAGTTGTGGGTCGCGGTCCCGCTGGCGCGGATGCTGAATTCGGCCACCAACCTTCTGTATCTGCCCCGCTGGCCGTTTCTGGTGGCGATGATGGGGCTGTGCCTGATCTGCATGTTGTCGATGCTGCTGCGCGGTGTGCAGCACCTGACGGAAAGACCCGCAAGATGAGTCCTGAACTGATCGGCCTGCTGGGCATTGCCGTGCTGCTGGCGATGCTGGCCTTCCGCGTGCCGGTGGCGATTGCGATGTTCATCGTCGGGTTGGCGGGTGTGACCATCCTGCGCAACGAACGCGTGGCGCTGTCGTTTCTGGCATCCGAAGGCTTTTCCATCGCGTCGAATGCGGACCTTCTGGTCATTCCGCTGTTCATCCTGATGGGGAACGTCGCGACCGAAAGCGGAATGAGCCGGCGGCTTTATGATGCTGCCTATGCGTGGATCGGGCATTGGCGCGGCGGGCTGGCAAGTGCCACGGTCATCGGATCGGGCGGGTTTGCCGCACTGTCGGGGTCGTCGGTGGCGTCGGCGCTGACGATGGGCCGGGTTTCGCTGGGAGAGATGGAGCGGTTCCGCTACGCCAACAGCCTTGCCTGCGGGTCGGTCGCGGCGGGGGGGACGCTGGGCATTCTGATCCCGCCGTCCACCGGCTTTGTGCTCTATGCCATCCTGACGCAGGAAAGCATCGGGCGGCTGTTTCTGGCCGGGGTGTTGCCGGGGTTGCTGCTGATCGCGCTGTTCGTGGCCACCATCCTGATCCTGACCACGGTCAACCCCGCGCTTGGGCCGAAAGGGCCGGTCAGCACATGGGCGGAGCGCGGGCGGGCCTCGTTCCGGTCGCTGCCGCTCATCCTGCTGGTGCTGACGACCATCGGCGGCATCTATGGCGGGTTCTTTTCCCCCACCGAAGCGGCGGGCATCGGGGCGTTGCTGGCCATCATCTATGGCCTGGTCACCCGCACCTTGTCGCTGCGCGGGCTTTATCGCGCGCTGATCGACAGCGTATCGACCACGGCCGTGGTCATGCTGATCCTGATTGCGGCCCATGTGTTCGGGCCGTTCCTTGCGCTCAGCCACCTGTCCACTGCCGTGGGCAACTTCCTGACGGCGCTGCCCATCGGGCCCTATGGCGTGCTGATCGTGATTCTGGCCAGCTATCTGGTGCTGGGCTGTTTCATGGAAGGCTATGCCATGCTGGTGCTGACCATGCCCATCTTTTTTCCGGTCGTCACCGGCCTTGGGTTCGACCCGATCTGGTTCGGGGTCGTGGTGGTGGTGATGCTGGAAATGGGGCTGATCACGCCGCCGGTCGGCATCAACGTCTTCATCGTCAAATCCGTGGCACCACGGGTGGACCTGTCGGAAATCTTCCGGGGCGTGCTGCCCTTCCTGATTGCGATGGTCCTGCTGGTTGCCTTGTTGATCCTGTTCCCGCAGATCGCGCTGATCCTGCCCAACACCATGCTGGGCGCCGTCTGAAGGCGCCAAAGGAGTATCCGATGGACCCCTGTTTCGACATCGCCCACCTTGGCCACGTCGAGGTGTTTACCGACCGCTTTGACGAAAGCCTTGATTTCTTTACCCGTATCTTCGGGTTGAAGCTGAGCGGGCAGGATGACACCAGTGCCTATCTGCGCGCTTGGGACGATTACGAATTCCACAGCCTGAAGCTGACCCGGCACCACACCACCGGGGTAGGCCACATCGGATACCGCTGTTCCAGCCCCGAGGCGCTGGCGCGCCGTGTCGCCGCGATCGAGGCATCGGGCTACAAGGTGCATGGCTGGCACGACGGCGACATGGGCCATGGCCGCGCCTTTCGGTTTGAGGACCCGTTCGGCCATGTGTTCGAGGTGTATTGGGACACCAGACGCCCCGTGCTGGACGATGCCAACCGCCCGGCGCTGAAGAACATGGCCAGCAAGTTCCACGCCCAAGGCGCCTGTCCGCGCCGGCTGGACCACCTGAACCTGCTGTCGTCGGATGTGACCGCCTTTCGTGACTTCATGCAGACCTGCCTTGGCAGCCGAGTGACCGAACAGATCCGGCTGGACAACGGGCGGCTGGGCGGCTGCTGGTTCACCGTCAACAACAAGACCTATGATCTGGCCTGCACCGAGGAACATGGCGGCGGCAATGGCCGGTTGCACCATGTCACCTATGCCACCGACCAGCGCGAAGACATCCTGCGCGCCGCTGACATCTTTCTGGAAAACGGCGTGCACATCGAGACCGGGCCACACAAGCACGCCATTCAGGGCACGTTTTTCCTCTATGTCTGGGAACCGGCGGGCAACCGGGTGGAACTGGCCAACGCGGGCGCGCGCCTGATCCTTGCGCCCGATTGGGAAACCGTGACCTGGACCGAGGCCGAGCGGAAGAAGGGCCAGGCCTGGGGGCTGAAAACCATCGAAACCTTCCACACCCACGGCACTCCGCCGGTGCAAAAGGGCTGATCCCATGAGCCAGAAAACCGCACTTGTCATTTCCGCCCATGCCGCCGATTTCGTCTGGCGGTGCGGTGGCGCCATTGCGCTGCATCAGGCGCAAGGGGTGAACGTGACCATCGTGTGCCTGTCGTTCGGCGAACGCGGCGAAAGCGCCAAGCTGTGGAAACAGCCGGGCATGACATTGGACAAGGTCAAATCCGCCCGCAAGGCCGAAGCCGAAGCGGCGGCGCGGGCGCTGCACGCCCATGACATCCGGTTCTTCGATCTGGGCGATTACCCGATGGAAATGACCCGCGATGATCGCTTCCGTCTGGTCGATGTGATGCGCGAGGTGCAGCCTGCCTTCATGCTGACCCATTCGCTGGAAGACCCCTATAACTCGGACCACCCCTACACCACGCGAATGGTGCTGGAATGCCGCTCCACCGCGCAGGCCTGGGGGCACAATCCGGGGCAAAAGGTGCTGGGCGCCCCGCAGGTTTATCTGTTTGAACCGCACCAGTCCGAGCAATGC
>JAUXPG010000213.1 GCA_030683915.1 Gemmobacter sp. | reverse complement strand
CCGGGGGTTTCACACCCCCGGACCCCCGTGGGATACTTGGGTCGAAGCGAAGCAGGCAGACCCTGCATCACGTGACCATCCTGCAGGAGTTGAGATGCGCGATTTCCAGAAACCGGGGCGTTCGGCGGTTTATGCGGTGAACGGGATGTGCGCGACGTCGCATCCGCTGGCGGCGCGGGTTGCCGTGGATGTGCTGCGCGATGGCGGCAATGCGGCGGATGCGGCGATTGCCGCCGGTGTGCTGCTGGGCCTGTGCGAGCCGCAGATGACCGGGCTGGGCGGCGACTGCTTTGTGTTGCTGAAACCGGCGGGTGAAGAGCGGATCGTGGCGCTGAACGGATCAGGGCGCGCCCCTGCCGCGCTGTCGGCCGAGGCGATGCGGGCGCGCGGACTCGCCGCCGTGCCGGTCTACGGCGTGGAGTCGGTCACGATGCCCGGTGCGGTGGACGCGTTCTGCCGGTTGAACGCCGATTGGGGGCGTCTGGGGTTGGACCGGTTGTTGGCGCCCGCCATCGACGCCGCGGAAAACGGGGTGCCGGTGGCGCCGCGTGTGGCGCGTGACTGGGCCGAGGCGGGCCACCTGCAAGGTGATGGACAGCGTCATTTCCTGCCGTGGGGCCGGCCGCCCAAGGTGGGCGAGCTGTTCCGCGCTCCGGGGCAGGCGGAGGTGCTGCGCCGGATCGCCGCGCAAGGCCGCGCCGGGTTTTATGAAGGCGAAGTCGCAGAAGACATGGTCGCCTCGTTGCGGGCGATGGGCGGGTGCCACACGGCCGGGGATTTCGCAGGCGTGGCGAGTGAGTATACCGAGCCGGTCAGTGGGCCCTATCGCGACGCCGAACTTGTGGAGCATGCGCCGAACGGACAGGGCGCCACCGCGAACCTGTTGCTGAACATTCTGTCGCATTTCGACCTTGCGGCGATGGACCCGTGGGGGGCCGACCGCGCGCATGTCGAAGCCGAGGCGACCAAGCTCGCCTATGACGCGCGCAACCGGTTTCTGGCTGACGCGGACCATGTGACGCGGTTGGCGCATATGCTCGCGCCGGAAACCGCCGCCCGTCTGGCCGCCCTGATCGACCCGCGCCGGGCCATCGCCGCGGTGGCGCCGCTGACCGAGGCGGTGCACCGCGACACCATCTATCTGACCGTCGTGGACCGGGACCGCATGGCGGTGTCGCTGATCTATTCGGTGTTCCACGGCTTCGGGTCGGGCCTTGCGTCGCAAAGGTTCGGAATCGGGTTCCAGAACCGGGGCGCGGGCTTTGTGCTGACCCCTGGGCACCCGAACGAGGCGGCGGGCGGCAAGCGCCCGATGCACACCATCATTCCGGGGATGTTGCGGCAGGATGGGCGGCTGGTCATGCCCTTTGGCGTGATGGGTGGGGCGTATCAGCCTGCGGGGCATGCACGGTTGGTCAGCAATGTGCTGGATCATGGCATGGACCCGCAAGCCGCCATCGATGCGCCGCGCTGTTTTGCCGGGTTGTTTTCTGGCAAGGATGGCTTGGCGCTGGAAACCGGCTATGCGCCCGAGGTCGCCGCCGACCTTGCCGCGCGGGGCCATGCCGTGCGCTGGTCGGACGAGGCGCTCGGCGGCGCGCAGGCGATCTGGTTGCATGGGTCGGGGGTGCTGGAAGGGGCGTCGGACGCGCGCAAGGATGGGTGTGCCTTGGGCTATTAGGCGCCCAACCGGCGCCGGGGCGGTGGAATAACGGGCAAGATTCGGGCTTGCGGTGGGCAATTGCCGAATCCGCTTGCTCAATTCTGCAAATTGGTTACTTTGCTTTACCAATTGCAGCGCAGGAGGCCCGTCATGGATATGCCAGCCCCGAATGCCAGCGTGCTGGCCCGCAAGGCCGGGATCGTCGCGCGGTTGCGCGCCGTGCTGCCCGCCGACGCGGTGATCGACGCGGACGAGTCGCTGCGCGCCTATGAATGCGACGCGCTGTCGGCTTATCGCTGCGCGCCGCTTGCCGCCGTTCTGCCCCGCACCACCGCCGAGGTGTCGGCCGTGCTCAAGGTCTGCCACGAGGAGGGCGTGCCGGTTGTGCCGCGCGGGTCCGGCACGTCGCTGGCGGGAGGGGCAATGCCATCGGCGGATGCGGTCATCCTTGGCGTGGCGCGGATGAATGCGGTGCTGGAGGTGGATTACCCCAACCGCTTTATCCGGGTGCAATCCGGGCGCACCAACCTGTCTGTCACCGGGGCGGTGGAGACCGACGGGTTTTTCTATGCGCCCGATCCGTCCAGCCAGTTGGCCTGTGCCATCGCGGGCAACATCGCAATGAACTCGGGCGGTGCGCATTGCCTGAAATACGGGGTGACGACCAACAACCTGCTCGGGGTAACTCTGGTGCAGATGGATGGCACCGTTGTCGATGTCGGTGGCCCGTTCATGGATGCAGGCGGCATTGACCTGCTGGGTGTGATCTGCGGGTCCGAAGGGCAGTTGGGCGTGGTGACCGAGGCGTGGCTGCGCATCCTGCCGAAACCCGAGGGCGCCCGCCCGGTGTTGATGGGGTTCGATGCCAACGAGGTGGCAGGCGCCTGCGTGTCCGACATCATCAAGGCCGGGGTGCTGCCGGTCGCCATCGAGTTCATGGACCGTCCCTGCATCGAGGCCTGCGAGGCCTTTGCCAAGGCCGGATATCCGATGTGCGAGGCATTGCTGATCGTCGAGGTCGAGGGCAGCCCGGCCGAGATTGACGCGCAATTGGCGTTGATCAAGGACATCGCGCGCCGCCACAACCCGGTGGAACTGCGCGAGGCGCAGTCCGAGGACGAGGCGAAGCGGATCTGGCTGGGCCGGAAAAGCGCGTTCGGCGCGATGGGCCAGATCAACGACTACATGTGTCTGGACGGCACAATTCCGGTATCGGCGCTGCCGCATGTGCTGCGCCGCATCGGCGAGATGAGCCGCGAATGCGGGCTTGATGTGGCCAATGTGTTCCACGCGGGCGATGGCAACATGCACCCTCTCATCCTTTACGATGCCAACAAGCCCGGCGATCTGGAACGGTGCGAGGCGTTTGGCGCCGAAATCCTGAAGCTGTGCGTCGAGGTGGGCGGTTGCCTGACAGGGGAACACGGGGTTGGCATTGAAAAGCGCGATCTGATGACCGTGCAGTTCGCACCCGAGGATCTGGAGGCGCAGATGCGGGTCAAGGATGTGTTCGATCCGAAATGGTTGCTGAACCCGGCCAAGGTGTTTCCGCTGGCGGCATCGGCAGGGCGGCGTGCGGGCTGAGTTGGGGCGCAACGGTGTGCGTAGCGGTAAGCCCGGCGCCTGTCCCCGGCATTTCGGAAAGATGAAGGGGCGGATGCATGCGGCCTGAGACAGAAAGCGAACTGGCCGAGGCGGTGCGTGGGGCGCGGGGCCCTCTGGTCGTGCGGGGCGGCGGCACGCGCAGCCTTGGCATGCCGGCGGGGGAGGTGCTGGAAACCGGCGGCATGTCGGGCATCACGCTCTACGAACCCGGCGCGCTGACGCTGGTGGCGCGGGCAGGTACACCGCTGGCCGAGGTTGAAGCGACGCTAGCAGCCGAGGGCCAGCGGCTGGCGTTCGAGCCGCCCGACCTGCGCGGCCTGCTTGGTCGGGCGGGTGAGAGCACCCTCGGCGGTGTGGTCGCCGCAAACGCCAGCGGGCCGCGCCGGGTGCAGGTGGGGGCGTGCCGCGATTTCCTGCTGGGCGTGCGGTTTGTCGATGGTGGAGGCCAGGTTATCAAGAACGGTGGCCGGGTGATGAAGAACGTGACCGGCTATGATCTGGTCAAACTTCTGGCTGGCAGCCACGGAACCCTTGGCGTGCTCACCGAGGTGAGCCTGAAGGTATTGCCCGCATCCGCGGCCGAGGCGACTGTGGTGTTGGACGGGCTGGATGATGCCGCCGCCGTGGACGCGATGGCCCGTGCGCTCGGATCGCCGTTCGAGGTGACCGGAGCCGCGCATTGGCCGGGGCAGGGCACGTTTCTGCGGGTCGAAGGGTTGGCTGCGCAGGTCGATTATCGCGCTGCGCAGTTGCAGGCGATGTTGGGGGGGCGGACGGTCGCGCAAGGGCCTTGGGCTGACATCCGCGATGTTGCGGCATTTCGCGGCCAGCCCGGCGATGTGTGGCGGCTGTCGGTCAAGCCATCGGATGCGCCGGGGTTGGTGGCGCGGGCAGGGGCGCTCGGGTGCCTTTACGATTGGGCTGGCGGCTTGGTGTGGCTGCTCATGGCGCCGGACGCCGACCTGCGGGCGCAGCTGGGCGCGTTCCACGGCCACGCGACGCTGGTGCGCGGCCACGGCGCGCCGGTGTTCCAGCCGGAGCCTGCGCCGGTGGCGGCCCTGACGGCGGGCCTGCGTGCCCGGTTCGACCCGCGCGGGGTGTTCAACGCCGGATTGATGGCATGACCAGCGTGCCTTTGCTGCTGCTTGGTCTGCCCTTGGTGGTGTTCGCCTCGCTTGCGCTGTTGCCGGGCGGGCGGCCGGCCGTCTGGGGGCTTGCGGCCGCGGCTGTGCTGGCTGCGGTTGTCCGCGCGGCGTCGGGCGATGCGGTTTTGCCGATGCTGGCGGGTGTCGGCATTGCGCTGGCGGCCATTGCGCAGGGGCTGCGGGCAATGCTTGGGCCCCGCCTGCCGCATCGGATGTATCTTGCCCTGCTTCCCGCACTGGCGCTTGCCGCGCTGGCGCTGGGGTCCATGCGCTGAACGGAGCCTGACATGCAGACCACCTTTACCCCCGACCAGCTGCGCGACCCCGGCACCGCCCGCGCGAACGAGGTATTGCGGACCTGCGTGCATTGCGGGTTCTGCACGGCAACCTGCCCCACCTATCAGGTGTTGGGCGACGAACTGGATTCGCCCCGCGGGCGCATCTATCTGATCAAGCAGATGCTGGAAGAAGGGCGCCCCGCCGATGCCCAGACCGTCAAGCATGTGGACCGCTGCCTGTCCTGCCTTGCCTGCATGACGACCTGCCCCAGCGGCGTGCATTACATGCATCTGGTCGACCACGCCCGCGATTACATCGAGAAAACCTACAAGCGCCCGTTCATGGACCGGGCCCTGCGCGCTGTGCTGGCGCGGATCATCCCCTACCCGACGCGGTTCCGTCTGGCGCTGGGGCTGGCCAAGCTGGGGCGGCCGTTTGCGGCACTGGTGCCCGATGCCCGGTTGCGCGCGATGCTGGCGATGGCACCGAAAACCATTCCTCCCGTCAGCCGCAACGACGACCCGCAGGTGTTCTCCGCCCAAGGTGCCCCCCGCATGCGCGTGGCGCTGATGACGGGATGCGCGCAAAAGGCGCTGAACACCGACATCAACGATGCCACCATCCGCCTGCTGCGGCGTCTGGGGGTAGAGGTGGTGGTGGCCAAAGGCGCGGGGTGCTGCGGCGCGCTGACCCATCACATGGGCAAATCGGACCTGAGCCATGGGTCTGCTGCTGCCAACATCCGCGCGTGGATGGCGGAAAAGCATGCCTCGGGGCTGGATCACATCGTCATCAACACCTCGGGCTGCGGAACCACGGTCAAGGATTACGGGCACATGTTCCGCACCGACCCGCTGGCTGCGGATGCGGCGGTGGTGGCGGGCATGGCGCTGGACATATCCGAACTGCTGGCCAAGCTCGGCCTGCCGCAAGGCGCGCCCAAGGGGATGCGCGTGGCCTATCACGCGGCCTGTTCGCTGCAGCACGGCCAGCAGGTCAAGTCGGCGCCGAAAGACCTGCTCAAGCGCGCCGGGTTCGAGGTGGTCGAACCTGCCGACAGCCACCTGTGCTGCGGATCGGCTGGGACCTACAACCTTTTGCAGCCGGAAATCTCGGGCCAGCTCAAGGCGCGCAAGGTGGCGACGCTGGAGGCCAGAAAGCCCGACATCATCGCCGCCGGGAACATCGGCTGCATGATGCAGATCGGGTCGGGCACCGGGGTGCCGGTGGTGCACACGGTGGAATTGCTGGATTGGGCGACAGGCGGGCCGAAACCCCGCGCGCTGGTCACGGAATAGCCCGAACTCTGCCACAGAGCGCTGCAACCCTGCGGTGATCGGCAGGGAAAGGGGCGCAGGCATGTGGCGCATCGGTTTCATCGTTTGGCTCACTGTTGCTGCGGGTATGGCCGCTGCCCAAGGGCTGATTCCCGAACGCGACACATTGACCAGCCGCGACCGCCTGCTTGGGTGGGAAGCGGTGGGTCGGCTGGAGCTGGGCGGGCAGAGCTATTGCACCGGCACGCTCATCGCGCCGGATCTCGTGCTGACGGCGGCGCATTGTCTGTTTGACGGTATTCACCCGCATGACCCGGCGCGCATCCGTTTTCGCGCGGGCCTGCGCGGTTCCGAAGCGGTGGCCGAAGCCTTGGTGCGGCGCATGGTGGCCCATCCGGCATATGATCCGGCAAGCGGCACCAGCGCGCAGAACATCCGCCATGACGTCGCGGTGGTGGAATTGGCGGTTCCCATCGCCGCTGCCGTCGCCGCGCCATTTGCCGTGCATCCCCTCCCCGCCGGGCGCAGCGTCAGTGTTGTGTCCTATGGCCGGGGCCGGGACGATGCGCCGTCGTGGGAACGCGACTGCACCGTGTTGGGACGGCAAGGCGGGCTGGTCGCGGTGAACTGCGATGTGGATTTCGGCTCGTCCGGGGCGCCGGTCTTTGACATGGCGGCGGGGCGCGGGCGCATCGTCGGGCTGATTTCATCCGGCACCCGGCAAGGCGGCAAGGTGGTGGCGCTGGCGATGGAACTGCCATCGCTCTTGGCCACGCTGCGCCAGGCGTTGCGAGAAGGACGCGGGGTGATCGTGGCGCCCGTGCCTGCTGCGGTGGCCGGACAGGCGTTGAACCGGGGCACCGGCGGGGTGCGGTTCGTGCGACCGCCCCAGCCTTGATCCTGCCACAGCCTTCTGCCACGACAAGACCAACGACCGGAGTCCGCGATGCGTGCATATGTCCTGATCCTGCTGGCCGCGCTGGCCCTGACCCCCGCCACGGCAGGGGCCGAGGCGCTGCGTCGGCTCGACACCGGCACCGACAGCAAGGGCTGGGAAGCGGTCGGTCGCCTGAACCTTGACGGCAAGGGGTTCTGCACCGGCGCGCTGATTGCCGAGGATCTGGTGCTCACGGCGGCGCATTGCCTGTTTGACCGCCGCTCGGGGGCCCGGATCGACCCGTCGCGCATCGAGTTTCTGGCAGGCTGGCGCAACGGCCGGGCCTCGGCCTATCGTAAGGTGCGCAAGGCGGCGACGCATCCGGGGTATGTGTTCCAGGTTGGCGCAGGCGATGTGCGGCACGATCTGGCGTTGCTGCGGCTGGACCAGCCGATCCGCGTGCCGTCGATCCGGCCCTATGCCACCGGGTCGGAACCCGCGTTCGGCGCGCGGGTGGGCGTGGTGTCCTATGCCCACGACCGTGCTGACGCAGCGTCGCTGCAAAACGTATGTCACATCCTGCGCTATCAGGCCGGGGTGATGGTGCTGTCGTGCGATGTGGATTTCGGGTCGTCCGGCGCGCCGGTGTTCAGCATGGAGGGCGGAGTGCCGCGCGTGGTGTCGGTGGTGGCCGCCAAGGCCGAAATGACCGGCCAGAAAGTGGCGCTTGGCACCACCCTTGCCCCCGACCTTGCGGCTTTGCGCGCAGCACTCGACGCGCCGCCCTCCATCGGGAACAACCTGCCACAGATCGGCAGCGGCGGCATCCTGCGCGGGGCTGCGGCGGCCGCATCCGACAAGCTGCCGCAAATCGGGGCTGATACCGCCCGGGGTGCCAAGTTCGTCAAGGGCAGGGAGCGGCCCTGACCCGCGCGCTACATCGTTTCCAGACAATGCCGCCGGAACGCGCGCTTGAGCATGTCAAGCTCGGCGCGAAGCAGGTCAACCTCGGCGCGCAGGTCGTCGGCTCCATCGGCCCCGAGGATGACGCTGAAATGCCCCAGCGTCGTGCCGCTGCCCGAGAGGCGAATGACAAAGGTCTGCACGCCATCCGACAGAAGGGTCGCAGGCACCGGCACGCGCAACGCCCAATGGCCGGGCTTGTCGGGTACCGAGGCCAGCGTTGCGCCTTCGACCCGGCGGTCGTGGTGCGTCACCTCGACTTCGGGGGCGGGGCCGCCGGGATCGGCGCGCAGCAGGCCCTGCCAGACGCCGGCGCGGATGCGGGTTTCGGTCAGCACGGGGTTGGCCATGGCACTACCTTTCACAACTCTGCGCGCGGGCGGCGCGCCAGCGTGATATCACGCAGCACGATCTGGTTCAGTTCAGGCCCTTCAAAGATCAGGTCGATCCACGCCTTTTCCACCCGCTTTTCGTTCAGCCGGGTATAGAACAGGTCGAATTCCACCATCACCTCGGGTTCGTTCAACGGCAATTCGCGAACCACCTGTTCCACGTTCGGCCCGTGCTTGATGTTCAGCCGCGCGAAGATTTCCAGCGGCTTCTCCATTTCCACAATCGCCTCCAGCCGGACAAGATGGCGCGTGCGCAGCCCCTGCACGGCTTCGGGAGGCAGGTCGATCACGATGGAAAGGAAGCTGCCGTCGAAGTGAAACACGTCCATCCGCAACCCAAATGGCGCAAGGTCTTCTTCGCGGGCGTTGCGGATCTGACGGGTGGTGATTTCGCTGACCCGGCAATCGTGGAACAGCGTCGCGCCGTCGCACAGCTGCGTCCGGTTGTCGATGGCGGCAAAGCCGCGTTGCGGCACCGGGCCGCGCCACAGATC
>JAUXPG010000142.1 GCA_030683915.1 Gemmobacter sp. | reverse complement strand
CTATCGGCTGAGCTGGGGTGACCTGCCGCTCGATCCGCAGGCGCAGATCGCGCATGTGGTGGAAACGCGGGCGGGGCATGGCGGGTATTCCGGCCTGCGCGGCACGGCAGGGTTCCGCAAGTTCGTGGTGGATTTCCGCGGCGGCCTGCTGGACCGGCTGAACCCCACCGACACCGTTTCCCCGGTAGTCAGCGTGACGAATGGCGCGCTGAGTTCGACCACGCTTCAGCACATCGCCGAAACCGGCGTGTGGCGCGTGGCGCTGGATGTGACCGCCGAGGATGATGCGGTGGTGGAACTGTCCGTGCATCTGGCCGGGTTTGGCCGGAAGCTGAGTGAAGACTGGCTTTTTCAATGGATCAACGCGACATGACCGACATGCCTTTCCAGATCCGGCCCGCGCCGGAGCTGAGCGCGACCGCCCGCGGCAGCCTGCCCGACGCGCCGCTGGCCATGCCGACGCAGCGCCTTGAGGCCGAGGCGGGGCGCGGGTTGGCTTGGCTGATGGCGCCGTGGCGGCTGTTGCGTCTGCCGCTGTCGCGCGGGGTCTGACATTTTGGACACCGGCGGGTTTTCGGCGCGGGTGATTGCCATCCGCACGGTCCTGCTGGGGGCCAGTCTTGGCTTTGGCTGGGGCGGTTTTGCGCTGTTCTTGCGCTATGGCGCGTCGGACGGGTTTGACGCGATGGATGTGGTCCGCGCCGGGCTGATCTTTGTGTCAACCTTCTGGCTGGCGTGGGGGGCCGTGCAGGCGCTGGCGGGGTTGACGACGCGCCCGCCCGCGGTGCCGCGCGCAGACCCGGATGCCGGCGCGCGCTGCGTGGTGCTGGTGCCGGTCTATAACGAGGACCCGACCATCACTTTCGCCCGCATTGCCGCGATGGATGCGTCGTTGCAGGCGACGGGGCAGGGCGCGCGGTTTGACTTTGCCATCCTGTCGGACACGCGCGACCCCGCAGTGGCCGAAGCCGAGCGCGTCTGGTTTGCCCGGTTGCTGGACGATACGGGCGGTGACGGACGGATGTTCTATCGGCGGCGCGACAGCAACCGGGGCCGCAAGGCCGGGAACATCGAGGATTTCATCACCCGGTCGGGGGCGGCCTATGAGTATGCCGTGATCCTTGATGCCGACAGCCTGATGGAAGGCGGGACGCTGGTGGAAATGGTGCGCCGGATGGCCGCGTCGCCGGACCTCGGGCTGCTCCAGACCTTGCCGGTGATCGTGAACGCCGGGTCGCGGTTCGGGCGCATCCAGCAGTTTGCCGCCGCGTTCTATTCGCCGGTGTTCTGCCGGGGCCTGGCGATGATGCAGGGCCGCACCGGCCCGTTCTGGGGCCACAATGCCATTGTCCGCACGCGGGCCTTTGCCGAAAGCTGTGGGTTGCCGGAGTTGCGCGGCCGCCCGCCGTTTGGCGGGCATATCCTGAGCCACGATTATGTGGAGGCCGCCTTGCTGGCGCGGGCCGGTTGGGCGGTGCGGGTGGATGACGACCTGCGCGGCAGCTATGAGGAAGGCCCGGAAAACATGGTGCTGCACGCCAAGCGCGACCGGCGCTGGTGTCAGGGCAATTTGCAGCATGCGCGGCTGTTGCTGGCGCCGGGGCTGAAGCCGTGGTCGCGGTTCGTGTTCGTCCAGGGTATTCTGGCGTATCTCTCGCCGGTGTTGTGGCTGGCCTTTCTGCTGGCGTCGATTGCCGCGCCGCTGTTTGCCCCGCCCATCGACTATTTCCCCATCGAGGGTTGGCGGTTTCCGGTGATTCCGGTGTCCGAAGCCTCAAAGGCGCTGGCGTTGGCGGTGCTGGTGTTCGGGCTTTTGTTCCTGCCGAAATTGCTGGTGCTGGGGGATGCCATTGTGCGCGGACGGGCCCGCGGGTTTGGCGGCGCTTGGGCGGCCACGCGATCGGTGTTTGCCGAGCTGCTGTTTTCGGCGGTGGCGGCGCCGGTGTTCCTGATGTTCAACACCCGGTCGGTGGCGCAGGTGGTGGCGGGGGTTGATGGCGGCTGGCCGGCGCAATCGCGCGGCGACGGGTCGCTGACGCTGCGCGAGGCATGGGCGGCCGGGCACTGGATTGTCACGTCGGGCGCGGTGGGGCTGGGGCTGGCGATCCTGTTGTCGCCTGCGCTGGTGCCGTGGCTGTCGCCGGTGCTGGTGCCGATGCTGGTGGCGCCGGTGATCATCTGGTGGTCATCGCGCCGGGGCGGGGGCTTTGCCACCCCGGCGGATATCGCGGTGCCGCCGGTGCTGGCACGCCATGCCGAATGGCTGGCGCGCTGGCACACTCCGGCGGGCTGATCGCGGCAGGTCAGCGGCGCACGATCGCCTCGGCCTCGATTTCGACCCGGTGATCGCCGATCAGACCCGCGACGCGCACAAGCGTGTTGGCGGGTTTCACGGTGCCGAACACCCGTCCGTGCGCGGCGGACACCGCCATCACGTCGGCCTCGTCGGTGATGTAGATGCGGGTGCGGGCTACATCTTCGGCCCGGCCACCAAGCGAGGTCACCGCAGCGATGATGCGATCGAGGATATAGGTTGTCTGCGCCCCGGCATCCTGCGGCGCCACGGGGCGCGACAGGCCCGCGACGGCGGTGGTGCCCGACACGAGGATACGGTCGCCGATCCGCTGGGCGCGGCAGTACCCGGCAATGTCTTCCCAGTGCGAGCCGGTGACCACGCGTTCCCCCCCGGGCACGGGTTGCGGCACAAAGGCCTTGGGCACCTCGGACAAATGGTGCGACAGGTCACCCGACGCGGTGAGGAACGGCGGGCGGCGGTATTCGTCGCCGCAGTCGCCGGGGATGGGGTGGGTGGCAGCAAAGGCGGCGTCCAGCGTGGCGCGGTCTTCGTCATCCAGCGCAAAGGAAAACAGGCGCAGGTTGTCGTCTGCGTGCATCGCCTCACCCAGACGGGCGCCGATGATCACGCCGGCCACCCGGCGCTGGTCCAGCACCCAGCGGGTGGCGACATTGGACACCGACACGCCATGCTTGCGCGCCACCTGTGCGGCGGCGGCGAGCACGGTCTGGAACGCCTCCCACCCGCCGGCGGTCTGGATGAAGCGGTGATACTTCATCTTGGACCAGTCGGCGATCTGGGCCGGTTCGCGTTTTCCCAGCCATTTGTCCGAAAGGAACCCGCCGTTCAGGGTGCCATAGCCCAGAATCCACGCGCCGTGCCGTTCGCAGACCGCCGCAAGGTCGCCGGCCGCGCGGCGGTCCATCAGGGAAAAGCTGACCTGATTGGTGCGCAGCGGCACGCCATCGGACAATGCAAGATTGAAGTGCGCCGCGTCAAAGTTGGTGACGCCCAGTTCGCCGATCAGCCCTTCGTCGCGCAGGCGCGCCAGTTCGTGCAGCGCATCCAGCCATGCCGGGTGTTCAAAGGTCCACCAGTGGAATTGCAGCAGGTCCACCCGGTCGACGCCCAGCCGTTGCAACCGTTCGACGACACCTGCGCGCACGACATGCGCGGTCATCGGCCCCGGAGCCGGACACCATTTCGTCAGCGCCACCGGGCGCGGGGTCAGCCCGCGCGCCAGCAGGCGGCCGGTGATGATTTCGGCGCTGCCATAATGGTCGGCCATGTCGAACGTATCGAACCCTGCGGCGGCATAGGCGGCCAGCCAGCCCGCGCCGGTGTCCGGGTCGATGGCGGTGCCGTCCTTTTCGATGTCGGCCACCTGCCATAGCCCGGTCAGGGCGCGGGAAATCTCCAGCCGGTCGGTCAGGCGCAGGCGGTCGGGGGTGGTGGGCATGGGGTCAACCTTCGGGAATGAGGAAACGGAAAGACCGGGTGATGTCGGCCTCAAGCGCGGTGTGCGCGGCGGCGCGGTCGCCGGCGCGCAGCGCGGCAAGGATTTCGTGGTGGTGGGCATGTTCGGCGATCAGCCCCGCCTGCGGGCGGTTGATGATGAGGTTGAGATACGCACCATATTGCAGCCAAAGCGCCTCGATCACCGGCAACAGCACTTCGGACCCGCTGAAGCGGTAGAGGGCAAAGTGGAAATCATGGTTGGCCACCAGATCGGGCTGATGGCCCGGCCCGTCCTTGGCACCGGCCAGAATCGCGGCCAGCGTGTCGATGTCGGGCGGGGTGATGCGGTCGATCGCCTGATCGAGCACCAGATGTTCCAGCGCCAGACGCGCCGCCAGCAGGTCCGCCGCGCGCCGGGCGTCAAAGGCGGGAACCATCAGCGTGCGCGAAGGTGTATCAACCAGCGCGCCTTCGGCCACAAGCCGGCGCACCGCTTCGCGCACCGGGGTCATCGACACGCCCAGTTGCTCGGCCAATGTCCGCAGGCTGAGCGTGTCGCCCGGTGCGAAGGCGCCACGGGTAAACGCATCGCGGAGCGCGAAATAGGCATTCTCGCGCAGCTTTACCGGATCAAGCCGGGCAATGATGGCGGTGTTCATGGCGGCTATTGACAGGTCCATCCGGTATCTTTGATAAAATATCACAGATCACAGATGAGTCGGTCAAGCCCGGAAAGGCGCACTGATGGAACGGGACGGGGAACGCGGGTTCTGGCTTTACGATCTGCGGGTCGAAACCGTGCTGGAGGGTCGCGCGGCGGTGTGTCGCCATGTCGAGGGCGAATATTTCCGGGTGGTGGGCGAAAATCTGGTGTTCGACGGCCCGGCGCAGGTTTCGATGTATTCGCTGATCGGGGTATTGCCGCATCTGCCCGCCCGCCAGCGCGAGACCGACCCCGACGACTGGATGAGCACCGACAGCGAAATCGCCTGTGCCGACCCGCATTGCGGCGGGCGGTTCCGCATCACGCGCGAAGGGCGGCGGTGGTTTTCCCACGCCGCGACCACAGGACTGCCCGATCAGCGCGGCACCCCGTATTGGAAGGACACGCCATGACCGTCGAAACCGCAGACCTGCGCCCCGGCCACCGCATTTCCCGTGTCATCAAGGGTGGCTGGCAGTTGGCCGGAGACCACGGCGAGGTGCGCCCTGCCGAGGCCATCGCGGATATGGAGGCGTTTCTGGACGCCGGGATCACCACCTTTGACTGCGCCGACATCTACAAGGGCGTGGAGGAGATGATCGGCACCTTCATCGCCGATGTCCGCCGCCGCCGTGGGGCCGAGGTGGCCGACCGGGTGATGGTGCATACCAAGCTCGTGCCCGACCTTGGCCGATTGGCAGACCTGCGCCCCGACGAGGTGGAGGCGATTGTTGACCGTTCGTTGATGCGCCTCAAGATCGACCGGATTCCGCTGGTGCAGTTCTTCTGGTGGGACATGACGCAAGGCAATGCGGTCGAGGCGCTGGACGTGCTGAAGGACTGCCAGCGCAAGGGCAAGATCGCCAATCTGGGGACGACGAACTGGGACACCCCGGTCATGGACCGCTTTATCGACGCAGGCTTCGACGTGGTGTCGGCGCAGGTGCAGTATTCCGTGCTGGACCGGCGCCCGGCGGCGACGATGGCGGCCTGGGGCGCGCGGCGCAACGTGCAGATCCTGTGTTATGGCACGCTGGCGGGCGGGTTCCTGACCGATGGCTGGCTGGGCCGCCCCGACCCCGGCTTCCAGTTCGACAACCGCAGTCTGGTGAAATACCGGCTGATCATCGATGAATTCGGCTCGTGGGATCTGTTCCAGACGCTGCTCAATACCTTGAACACCATCGGTATCAAGCATGGGGTGTCATTGTCGTCGGTGGCCACCCGCTGGGTGCTGGACCAGCCGCAGGTGGCGGCGGCCATCGTGGGGGCGCGCTATGCCCGGCACCTGCCGAAAACGCTGGAGGTGTTCAACGTGACGCTTGATGCAGACGACCATGCCGCCATCGCCTCGGTGCTGGCTGAGGCGGGCGGGCCGAACGGCCCGGTCTATGGGCTGGAAGGCGACCGGACCGGGCGGCACGGGCGGATCATGAAATACAACCTCAACACCAACCCGAACGACAAGGTGCATGGCGCATGACCGAGCCCGTGCTGTCCTTGCGTGGGCTGACGCGGGATTTCGGCCCGTTCCGCGCGGTGGATTCCGTGTCTTTGGACATTCGGCGTGGGTCGATCACCGGGCTGATCGGGCCGAACGGTGCGGGAAAGACGACGCTGTTCAACATGGTGGCGGGCACGCTCAAGCCGACCTCGGGCAGCGTCAGCCTGAATGGCCAGAACATCACCGGCCTGCCGTCCGAAGCGCTGTTTTCGCGCGGGTTGGCCCGGACATTCCAGATTCCCCGCCCGTTCCGGCGGATGAGCGTGCTGGACAACGTGTTGCTGGCACCGCCCGCGCAAGTGGGCGAAACCGTGGTGGGTGCGCTGTTCCGTCGGGGCCGTGTGGCCGCCGAGGAGGCGCGGTTGCGCGACAAGGCGCGCGCCATTCTGGATTTCATGACGCTGGGCAAGCTGGCCGACCAACCGGCGGGCAAGATTTCCGGCGGGCAGATGAAGCTGCTGGAACTGGCGCGCGCGCTGATGGGGGACCCGGCGGTGATCTTGCTGGACGAACCGGCGGCAGGGGTGAACCCGTCGCTGACCCGCACGCTGATCGAGCGGATCGAGGAGCTGAACCGGCAGGGCACCACCTTTGTCATCATCGAACATGACATGGATTTCGTGATGCGCCACTGCGACCCGGTGGTTGCGCTGGCCGAAGGGCGGATCGTGTTTCAGGGCACGGCGGACGAGGCGCGGGTGAACCCCCTGTTGCTCGATGCCTATCTGGGGGCGCCGACATGAGCGCGGTTCTGACGGTCAGCGCGCTGGAGGCGGGGTATGTGCGCGACCTGCCGATCCTGCGGCAGGTCAACGTGTCGGTCGAACACGCCAGCCTGACGGTGATCATCGGGCCGAACGGGGCCGGGAAATCGACGCTGATCAAGGCGATTGCCGGTCTGGTGCCGGTGTCGGCGGGGCGTGTGGTGCTGGACGGTGCCGACATCACCGGCATCCGTCCGGACCAGATGGGCGCGCTCGGGCTGGCCTATGTGCCGCAGACCGACAACATCTTTCGCCACCTGAGCATCCGCGAGAACCTTGCGCTGGTGCTGCGCCGGGTCGAGGACCGGGCCGCACGGCTGGATGAGCTTTATGCGCTGTTCCCCCCGCTTGCGGGCAAGCACAAGGACCGGGCCGGGTCGCTGTCGGGCGGGCAGCGGCAGATGCTGGCGGTGGCAATGGCGCTGGCGACGCGCCCGCGTGTGGTGCTGATGGACGAACCCTCGGCCGGCCTGTCGCCCAAGATTGCCGCCGAGGTGCTGGATCTGGCGCGCAGCCTGACCGGGCAGGGGGTGACCGTGCTGCTGGTGGAACAGAACGTCAAGCAGGCGCTGCGGGTGGCTGACCATTGCTACATTCTGGCCGAAGGCCGCAACCAGCTGGACGGCCCGGCAGCCGCGATCCTGTCGGACCCGCTGGTGGGTGAAATCTATCTGGGTGGCAAGCGCGTGGGGGCAGCATGATCCAGAGCATCGTGGACGGTATTCTGACCGGAGCGATCATCAGCCTTGGCGCCATCGGGCTGACGATGGTGATGCACATGCTGCGCTTTGCCAACTTTGCCTATGCCGAGTTGCTGGCCATCGGCGCCTATGCGGCGCTGGTGTTCGATGCGCTGTTTGCCGGGCTGCTGCCGGTGCTGGACACCGCGTTCAAGCCGCTGACACTGACCGCCGCGCTGGCGCTGGCCACGATCATCGCCATGGTGATTACGGGCGCGTCGGCGGTGGTGATCGACTGGCTGGTGTTCAAGCGCATCCGCGCCAAGGCTGATGCACTGTCGATGGTGTTCGCGTCGTTCGGCGTGGCGCTGATCGTGCGCAACGTGCTGACGCTGATCTTCGGTCACAAGGCGCAGCTTTATTCCAACGACATCGCCTTTGCCGTGGTGCTGAGCCGCGACCCGCTGCTGCTGATCAAGCCCGATCAGGTGTTCGTGCTGGTGGCCGCGCTGGCGCTGATGGGGCTTTTTCATCTGGTGCTGACGCGCACGACCTTTGGCTATGCCTTGCGCGCGGTGGCCGAAAACCCGGCGTTGGCGCAGGTCTCGGGCGTGCGGCTGTCGGCCATGATCACGGCGGTCTGGATGATCGGGGGCGGGTTGTCGGCGGCGGCGGGGGTGTTCTATGCGCTGACCAACCACCTGTCGCCGGTGCTGGGACACAACTTCCTGTTGCCGGTGTTCGCGGCCACCATCGTTGGCGGCATCGGCAGCGTGCATGGCGCGGTGCTGGGCGGGTTCATCGTGGGTATCGCCTCGGGCCTTGCGCTGATGGTGCTGCCGTCGGGCTATGCGCCCGCGATGCCCTTTGTCATCATCCTTGCCGTGCTGCTGGTGCGCCCGCATGGGCTGTTCGGGGAAGACCACTCATGATCGGGATGATCTCGTATCTGGCGTTCTTTGCCACCATGGCGGGGATATTGGCCATCGTGGTGCTGGGGCTGAACCTGCAGTGGGGCTATACGGGCCTGTTCAACGGCGGGGTGGTCGCGTTCTTTGGCGCCGGGGCCTATGGCACCATGCTGCTGGGCGGGCGGCCGGAGCTGGGCCAGTTCGGCGGCTATGAATGGCCGTTCGTGTTCGCGCTGGCGGGGGGGGTGGTGCTGGCGGCGCTGATCGCGTGGATCGTCGGCATGCTGACCCTGCGGCTGCGGCACGACTATCTGGCGATTGCCACCTTCGGCGTCGCGGTCGCCTTCGAAAGCGTCACGCGCAATGCCGAATGGCTGACCGGCGGTGCCAAGGGGCTGCGCGGCTTTCCGCGCCCGCTGGAGGCGGCGATCGGCAACAACTTTGCCTATGGCCTGTTCTTTCTGGGCATGGTGCTGGTGGTGCTGGGGGCAGTTTACTGGGGCCTGCAGCGGCTGGTGCATTCGCCCTATGGCCGCGCGCTGCGCGCCATCCGCGAGGACGAGACGGCAGCGCGCAGTCTGGGCAAGAACCCCGCGCGGCTGCGGCTGCAAAGCTTTGTCATCGGGTCCGCCATCATGGGCGTCGCCGGGGGCCTGTATGTGGCGTTCTATGCCTTTGTCAGCCCGCAGGACCTTGCGCCGATCCTGACCTTTCAGGTCTGGGCGATGCTGATCGTCGGGGGCGCAGGCAACAACCGCGGCGCGGTGCTGGGCGCCTTCCTGATCTGGGGGGCGTGGACGGCCAGCGGATTTGCCCTGTCCAAGTTCGCCCCGCAGGCAATGCAGCTTTACACCGGATCGATTCAGTACATTCTGATCGGGACGGTCATCGTCGGTATGCTGCTGTGGCGGCCGCAAGGCCTGTTGCCAGAGCGTATCGTGACCCGTTTCACCAAAACGGCCGCAAAGGCCGGACCTACCAGCAAGGGAGCTATCTGAATGAAACTCAACTACATCGGCTTTGCCGCCGCGGCGGCGCTGGCCATCATGGCGCAATCCGCCGCCGCGCAGGATTGCTCGGTGAAGGTCGGCATTGTGCTGCCCACCTCGATCGACTGGGGCAAGCCCATCGCAGAAACCGCGCTTTGGGTCGCTGACATGGTGAACGAAGCGGGCGGCGTGGATGGCTGCAAGGTGGAAACCATCCTGCGCGATGACCAGAACGATGCCAAGGTCGGCGTTGACGCTGCCAAGGCGCTGGTCGATCTGGACAAGGTGCAACTGCTGCTGGGCGCGGTGTCGTCGGGCGTGACCATTCCGATTCTCACCTCGGTTTCGGTGCCTGCGGGCACGATGCAGATGTCGTGCTGTTCGTCCTCGACCCGTCTGACCGCGCTGGCGGCGGATGGCCAGACCAAGGGTCTGTGGTTCCGCACCTTTGCCACCAGCCGCGTGCAGGCGACCGTGGCCGCGATGGTGGCCAAGGATGCCGGCTACAAGAAGGTGACGATCCTTTACAAGAACGACGACTGGGGTCAGGACCTGGCAAAGCTGGCCGCCGCCGCCTTTGCCGGGTCGGGGATCGAGGTTGCCAAGCAGATCGCCATCACCGACGCGCAGCCGAGCTATCGTGCCGAAGTGGCCGAAGCCTTGGCCACCGCGCCCGAGGCGGTGTATCTGGCGCTGTATCCGAAAGAGGGCATCTCGGTTGTCCGCGAATGGCTGAGCCTTGGCGGCACGACCAAGATGATCGGCACCAACTCGCTGAAATCGGATGAATTCCGCGATACGGTGGGTCTGCAGTATCTGGCCGACTTCGTCGGCACCGACACCTCGACCCCGCGCACCGACAGCGCCTCGGGGTTCAAGGCCGCCTATGAGGCCAAGTTCGGCAAGCCGCCAAGCGGCCCGGGCCTGCCCAACAGCTTTGACGCCACCGCCATTTCGCTGCTGGCCTATCACGCGGCGGGCAAGGGTGCCACGGGGGCCGAGATCGCCGCCAAGGTGCCGATGGTGACCGACCCGGCGGGCGAAAAGATCAGCGCCGATGTCGAAGGCATCAAGAAGGCGATGGCGCTGCTGAAGGACGGCAAGCCGGTCAGCTGGCAGGGCGGCACGGGTGCCGTGACGTTTGACCAGTATGGCGACGTGTCGGCGCCTGCGGTGTCGTGGGGCTTTACCGCCACCGGCATCGAAGAGCGCAAGTACATTCCGCTCGAGGAAGTGACCGCCTTCATCGCGGCGCTGAAGTAAGGACAGGCGGCCCGGCTGCACCGGCAGCCGGGCCGTTCACGCATGGACAAGGTCACAGCGGTCAACCTGATCGG
>JAUXPG010000111.1 GCA_030683915.1 Gemmobacter sp. | reverse complement strand
ACTGGTCACCGACACCACCACCGACTTCAGCGGATCGGCATTGCGGCTTGCGATGGTCTGCAGCGCCATGACCATCTGAGCCGATACCACCGTCGGGTCCACCGTGTCGTGCGGCTTGGCGGCATGACCACCCCGCCCTTCGATCACGATGGAGAACGTGTCGGTCGCGGCAAAGAACGGACCGGGACGGATGGCAAACTGCCCAACCGGCAGCCCCGGCATGTTGTGCATGCCATAAACCTCGGTGATGCCCCAGCGGTCCATCATGCCGTCATCGCACATGACCTTGCCACCTGCGCCGCCCTCTTCGGCGGGCTGGAAGATCACCACCACGGTGCCGTCAAAGTTCCGTGTCTCGCACAGGTATTTGGCGGCACCCAGCAGCATCGCGGTGTGGCCGTCGTGGCCGCAGGCATGCATCACACCGGGGGTCTTCGATGCGTGCGGCACGCCTGTCGCCTCGATGATGGGCAGCGCGTCCATGTCGGCGCGCAGCCCCACCACGCGGCCTGACCCCGATGTGCGCCCCCGGATCACCCCCACGACCCCGGTGCGACCGATGCCCGGCACCACCTCGTCACAGCCGAACTCGCGCAGCCGGTCAGCGACGATACCGGCCGTACGGTGCACCTCGAACAGCAGTTCGGGGTTTTCATGGAAATCCCGGCGCCACGCGGCGATTTCGGGCTGCAGTTCTGCGATGCGGTTCTTGACGGGCATGAAGCGATCCTTTCTCAGCGATGCAGCGGCATGCGCCGCTCGGCCAGGGTGGCAAACCAGCTGCACCCGGCGGGGATGATACTGTCGTCGAAATCATACGCGGGATGGTGGCACATCGCGGTGTCACCGTTGCCGATGAAGATATAGGCACCGGGGCGGGCCTGAAGCATGTAGGAAAAATCCTCGCCCGGCATCACCGGGTTGGTGTTTCGGTTGACCCGGCCTGCGACCTCTTCGGCGGCATCGGCGGCAAAGTCGGTGTTTTCGGGGGTGTTCATGGTGACCGGATAGCCGCGCATGTACTCCACCTCGGCCACCGCACCAAAGGCTTCCGCCGTCGCGGTGACCAGCGCCCGGATCCGCGTCTCGGCCAGATCGCGCACCGCAGGGTCCAGCGTGCGCACCGTGCCCGCCATGACCACCTGATGCGGAATCACGTTGAAGGCCGGGCTGTCGGTTTTCATGGTGCAGACCGACACGACCACCGACTGCAACGGATCGACATTGCGCGCCACAACCGATTGCAAGGCCACGACGATCTGGCTTGCCACCAACAGCGTGTCCACCGCCAGATGCGGATAGGCGGCGTGCCCGCCCTTGCCTGTCACCGTGATCTCGAACTGGTCCGATGACGCCAGCAGCGCACCGGGCCGGATGGCGAATTCCCCTGCAGCAAGTCCGGGGGTATTGTGCATGCCATACACTTCCTGAATGCCGAAACGGTCCATCAACCCGTCCTGCACCATCGCAAGGCCACCGGCGCCGCCTTCTTCGGCGGGCTGGAAGATCACCACAACGGTGCCATCAAAGGCGCGCGTCTCGGCCAGATACTTTGCGGCCCCAAGCAGCATGGCGGTGTGTCCGTCGTGGCCGCAGGCATGCATCAGGCCAGGCGTTTTCGAGGCATGGGCCGCGCCGGTCTGTTCCGTGATCGGCAACGCATCCATATCGGCGCGCAGCCCCACGACGCGACCCGACGCCGTCTCGCGCCCCCGGATCACGCCAACCACCCCGGTCCGCCCGATGCCCGTCACCACCTCGTCACAGCCAAAGGACCGCAACAGCCCGGCAACCTTGTCCGCCGTGCGGTGCACGTCATAAAGCAGTTCCGGATGCTGGTGGAAATCGTGCCGCCACCCTGTGATCTCGGGCAGCAGTTCGGCAAAGCGGTTGCGGATCGGCATCGCAGTCTCCCGTCGGGGCCGATCGACGTCGGCACGCGCGGGCCGGATGGTGGCGCAAGGTCTGCGGCACCGCAAGCCCCCGGCTTGCCCTGCAGTCGGCCGCGCGGCATGCTGGCGCCAAAAGGAGTGCCCGCCATGCCGCACCTGCGTTTCGACCATTCCCCCGATCTTGGCCAGATTGTCGATCTGGCAGGCTTTGCCCAGCACATGCGCGCGGCAATGGTGGAAACCGGGCTGTTTCCGCCGGGCGGCATCCGGGTGCGGGGACATGCCGCCGGGGTGCAGGCCGTCGCCGATGGCGCGCCGCATTGGCACTGGCTGGACATGGAACTTCGCATCGGCGCGGGCCGCCCCGAGGGCGACCGTGCCCGCGCCGTCGAAAGCCTGTATGCGGCAGCGCGGGCTTATCTGGAGCCTTTTGTCGGCACGCGGCCCTTTGCGCTCAGCATGGAATTGCGCGAGATTGATCCGCGTTTCAGCGCCAAGGGGTGGAACACCATCCACACGGCGCTCAGGGGATAGGCAGTTTTGATTTCAGATGATTACCGCAGAAAGCTCATGCGAAGCGTGAAGGTCTGGCTCCCTGCTTCCAGCCCGGCAGGCGCAGCGGGGAACGGCGCTGCGGATTGAACCGCGCGCAGCGCAGCCTGATCCAGCGCGCCGTTGCCGGACGATTTCGCCACCTCCGCCGCCAACAGCGACCCCGTGCCTGAAACGGTCAGCCGCACCGTCACCGCCCCCGCAGCGCCGCGTGCATCGGGCGGATAAGTTTTGCGCCGCTCGACCCGGCCACGGATCGCGGCCCCCCATCCGGCGCGCAGGTCGTCGCGCCGGGCCTGCGTCAGGGTGGCGCCCTGCGCGGTGCCCGCATCGCCCGCCATCGCGCCGCCCCCGGCCCCTGCTGCCCGTTGCGCCGGTTGTGGAACCGAGGCGGATTTGGCCGGGCGTGGTTCGGCACGAGTCCGGGGCTTGGCCAACGGTGGCGGCGGGGCCACCACCGGCTCGGGCGGCGGGGCCAGCGCGGGTGCGGGGGTCAAAACCGGCTCGGCGGCCGCTACGGGCGGCGGCAGTGGCTGGGATAGATCGACGGGAGAAAGCTCAGGCGCTGCCTTTATGGCCGGTGCGATGTCGGACGGCGGCGCAGGTGCCGCGGCAGACGCTGGCGCAGGCGCAAGGTCTGGCGGTCGATTCCATGCCGCGACCAGTTCGGCCAAGGCACCATCGGCGGCCGACAGGCTGACCCGTTCCGCCCCGCCATCCCCCGCCGCCGTCGCAGCGGGCACCGCAGGCCCCAGCGCAAAGGCTCCAAGGTGCAGCGCAACCGCGACCCCAAGCGCCGCGCCGCCTTCGGCCAGCCCACGGATCACGGCGCCCCCCTGACCGGGCGGACCACAAGATCAAGCGTGCCAAACCCCGCGGCCCGCACCTGCGGCAGCAATGCCGCCAGCCGGACCGCCGGAACGTCCGCATCGGCGCGCAGCGTCAGACGGGGCGGCACCGCCCCACAATCGCGCTCCGCGCAATACGCCATCCGGGCTGCCGCCAGCGCGGGCATGACCGCGTCACCCAGCATGTCCCGAAAAGCGGGCTGGCCATCCGCACCAAGATACAGCGTGAACAGGCCATCCGCCTCGGCGGCATCGCGGGCGGCGGCCTCGGGCGGGGTCACGGCAAAGGGTTCGGGCGGGGTCATCCGCGCCGCGATCAGAAAGAAGATCAGAAGCAGGAACACCACGTTGATCATCGGCAACAACGAGGCTTCGGGCGCGCGGCGCGGCGGGTCGGGAAAGCGGATCATCTAATCCACCAACACCAACCGGGTGAACCCCGCAGCGTCCAGCCGGTCCATCACGCCGATGACGTCCTGCAACGCGGTCGCGCCGCGCGGACGCAAGATAACGGTATCGCCCGGTCCCTGCATCAGCGGCGCAAGCGCGCCCACCAGCGCGTCGGGCGGAATCGGCACGCCGTTCAACGCAACACCCTCCGGCCCCACATCCACCACGCGCGGCGGCCCCGACCAATCCGCCCCGCCCCCCGCCGCCAGCATCAGCGGCAAGGCGCGGTCCACGCCAAAGCGCGACACCAGCATGAAGAACACCAGCAGCAAGAACACCACGTCGATCATCGGGGTCAGATTCGGCTTGCGGCGCGGGCGGTCCGGGGCAAAGCGGATCATTTCATTCCGCCGCCTCTTGCACCCCGGCGCGCGGGCGTTGGGGCGCGTGGAACACGCGGGTGGCGGCATCTTCCATGTCGTGGCGCAAACGGTCGATCAGCCCGTCGAACCACGCCAGCGCGACAGATGCCGGAATCGCCACAGCCATGCCTGCCGCCGTGGTCAGCAGAGCCTCCCATATCCCACCGGCAAGGGTCGCCGGGTCGGCGCGGCTTCCGGCCTCCTGCAGCGCCTGAAAGGCCGCGATCATGCCGGTGACGGTGCCCAAGAGCCCCAGCAGCGGCCCGACCGTGGCCGCCAGTTCCAGCCCCCGCAGGCCCGCACGCGCCTCAAGCAGCAGGCCGCGCGCCACGCGCCCGGTTTCCGCCAGCGCCGACTCGCGGTCCAGCGCGGAGTCAGACGCCGCACGTATCGCGGCCGCCGTCAGTTGCGCGCGGGCCGACCGGCGCGCCGCCACCACGTCCAGCGCGTCGCCCGTGCGGCCCGCGGCCCAGAGATCCAGCGCGCGCGCGGTGTGGCGCCCGCCAGACCACACGCCCATGCCCACCAGCCGCAGCACCTTCCATAAAATCAGCGCAACAGTGGCCACCGACAGCGCAGCGATGGCCCACATTGCCGCACCGCCCAAGGCGATGAAGGCCAGCGCCGCCGCCACCGCTTCGGGTGCTGCAAGAAGGTCCATCACGCAAGCCTTTCCCGATACGTCGCCGGTGCAGATGGGCACAGGTGACATGGCTGGCTCAGCCGCACAGGCAGGGCCGGGGTGAGAGATGCCACAAAAAACCGACTGCCGCCACCGGCCCGCTTGGCGTGGCGGGGTCCGGTTGCGTATTCCTGCCGGTCAGCCATCCAGGCGGAAGGTCAGCGCCTTGAGATAGCCGCTTTCCGCCAGCTGCGGCAGCACCGGATGGTCCGGTCCGGCAAACCCGGTGTGCAGAATCTGCGCGCGCCGGCCGCCACGACCGATGCCGCGCGCGCTGGCATTGCGGAACGCCGACAGATCGGCAGCATGCGAACACGAGCAGAGCACAAGATACCCGCCCGGTTCGACCAACGGGGCCGCCAAGCGTGCCACGCGTTCATAGGCCCGCAAACCCGCCTCCAAAGCGGGCTTGGCCGGGGCAAAGGCGGGGGGGTCACAGACGACAAGGCCAAAGCGCGCGCCTTCGGTGCCAAGGTCTTCGAGCACGTCGAACGCATCTCCCTGACGGGTGGCAAAACGGTCGGAGACGCCCATCGCCTCGGCGCCCCGGCGGGCAAGGTCCAGCGCAGCGGCCGACCCATCGACGGCGAGCACCCGTGCGGCCCCGGCGGCAAGCGCGGCCAGACCGAAGCCGCCGACATGGCTGAACATGTCCAGCACCGCCGACCCATGCGCCAGACGGGCAGCAAAAGCGTGGTTGGGGCGCTGGTCATAAAACAGGCCGGTTTTCTGGCCGCCCATCAGATCAGCCATATAGATGGCGCCATTCATCGGCACCGCCACCGGCCCCGCAGGTGCCGGGCCATGCACGACGGTGAGGTCTTCGGGCAACCCTTCCAGCCCGCGCGCGCGACCTGAGCCGTTCTTGATCACCGATGTCACGCCGGTGACCTGCACCAAAGCCGCAACCAGCGCATCGAGATGCGCCTCGGCCCAAGCGGCGTTGGGCTGGATCACGGCGGCATCGCCGAACCTGTCGATCACGACGCCGGGCAAACCATCGGATTCCGCGTGCACAAGCCGGTAAAACGGCGCGTCATATAGCCGGGCACGCAGCGCGAGCGCACGCGACAGACGGGCGGCGAACCAGTCCACCCCGATCACCGCGTCCACGTCGCGGTCAAGGACCCGCGCCATGATCCGCGATGCGGTGTTGACAGTCACCAAGGCCAGCGGGCGGCGGTCCGCATCTTCAAGCACGGCCAGCGTGCCGGGCGGCAACGACTGGGTGCGCCGGTCGGTGACCAGTTCATCGGAATAGACCCAAGGAAAGCCGTGCCGGATGGCACGGGCCTCGGCCTTGGGACGCAGGCGGACGATGGGATATGCGTGTTCCATGCCGCTGCCTTAGCGGTTTGGCCGTCCCGGCAAAAGGGGTCAGTTGCCGTAAGCCGCCAGAACCTGCCGGGCGCGGGGGGTGAATTCCAGCGACTCGCCGGGGGCAAGGCTGTCCTTCATCGCCACAATGGCAAGCGACTGCGCCGGTTCGCGCAGGTCGCGGGTGGCGGAAATACTGATAGGGAAATTTCCGCTGTCCATGCGGCTGGTCGTTTCGGGCGCCTTGCACGCGCCCAAGATGGCCAGCCCCAAAAGGGCAGCGCACACTTGGTACGATTTCATGTCACGTCTCTCCGGGGTCTGACGCCCCATTCTGCTCGATAGACGAGGATTATCAGATTTCTGGCAGTCTGAGAAGCCCTTGCTCCGCAGCGGTTTGCGCGCTGTTGCAAAAGAAACGCCCCGGCCTGTCGGGCCGGGGCGGTTTCAGGGCGGTGCGCGCTGAAAGTCAGGCGGTGTGGGCAGCCACACGGCGGCCGAACAGGCGGCCCAGCCAGGCGCCAAACGCCACGGTGATCCGGCGCATCTCCCGCGCACGGGCCACACGGGCCTGATGTTCAATGGCGAGTATGTCGATGGTTTCGTTCATTCCGGTCATGTCCCGAGCTCCTGTTACAAGGTTCTCCCTTGCCCAACTATCTGGGGCAAATGCTGCGCTTGCACAACTGCGCCGCGGCGCAGAACCGCCATTCGCCAGACGCATGGCTGGGCGGGGCCTTGCATTGTTACCGCTAACAAACTAGGAGGGACGCGCCAGCTTTGCCACCCTGTGCGACAGGAGGACGCCATGCCACTTGATTCCCGCATCGCCGCAGTGACCGACCGAATCCGCGCCCGGTCTGCCGCCAGCCGGGGCGCCTATCTGGACCGGTTGGCACGCGCCGCCGATCAGGGACCGGCGCGGGCGCATTTGTCCTGTTCCAATGCCGCGCATGTCTATGCCGCGACGGGCCCCGACAAGCAGGCCCTGGCGACAGGTCGCGCGCCGCACCTCGGCATCGTGACCGCGTACAACGACATGCTGTCGGCGCACCAGCCCTATGAGGATTACCCCGAACGCATCCGCGCCGCCGCCCGTGCGGCGGGGGCCACAGCGCAGGTCGCGGGCGGCGTGCCCGCGATGTGCGACGGCGTGACCCAAGGCCAGCCGGGCATGGAGCTGTCGCTGTTTTCGCGCGATGTGATCGCGCTGTCGGCGGGCGTCGCGCTCAGCCACAACTGCTTTGACGCCGCGCTTTGGCTGGGCGTGTGTGACAAGATCGTGCCGGGGCTGGTGATCGCGGCGGCGACCTTTGGGCATGTGCCGGCGGTGTTCGTGCCGGCCGGCCCCATGACCAGCGGCATCCCGAACGATGAAAAGGCCAAGGTCCGCCAGCGATTTGCCACCGGCGACGCCACGCGCGAGGAACTGATGGCAGCCGAGATGGCCAGCTATCACGGCCCGGGCACCTGCACGTTTTACGGCACGGCCAACACCAACCAGATGCTGATGGAATTCATGGGCCTGCATCTGCCCGGCGCGGCCTTCATCAACCCCGGCACCCCGCTGCGCGAGGCGCTGACGGGTGCTGCGGTGGCGCGGGCGGCGGCGATCACGGCGCTTGGGAACGATTACCGCCCGGCGGGCCGTATTCTGGACGAGCGCGCATTCGTCAACGGCATGGTCGGGTTGATGGCCACGGGCGGGTCCACCAACCTTGTGCTGCACCTGCCCGCGATGGCAGCCGCGGCGGGCATCCAGCTTGACCTGCAGGATTTTGCCGATATCTCCGCAGCGGTGCCTTTGATGGCGCGGGTCTATCCGAACGGCCTGGCCGATGTGAACCACTTTCACGCCGCAGGCGGCATCGCCTATCTGGTCCGCGATCTGCTGGACGCGGGGCTGTTGCACGACGATGTGATGACCGTGGCAGGTCAGGGCCTGCACCTTTACGCGCAGGAACCGAAGCTTGAAGACGGGCGTCTGGTCTGGACCGAGGGGCCGAAAGCCAGCCTCAATGACCGCATCGTGCGGCCGGTCGCGGACCCGTTTGCGGCGTCGGGCGGATTGGCGCAACTGGATGGCAACCTTGGGCGCGGGGTGATCAAGGTGTCGTCGGTGCCCGCCGACCGCCACGTCATCGAGGCCCCCGCACGGGTGTTTCAGGATCAGGAGGCGGTGAAGGCCGCGTTCAAGCGGGGCGAATTCACCAGTGACGTGGTGGTTGTCGTCCGGTTTCAGGGGCCACGCGCCAATGGCATGCCGGAACTGCACGCGCTGACCCCTGTGCTGGCGGTGTTGCAGGATCGTGGTCTGCGGGTTGCGCTGGTGACCGACGGGCGGATGTCGGGCGCCAGTGGCAAGGTGCCTGCGGCCATCCACGTCAGCCCCGAAGCGGCGATGGGCGGTCCGCTGGCACGGGTGCAGGACGGTGATGTCATCCGGCTGGACGCGCAGACCGGGGTGTTGGAAGTGCTGGCACCCGGTTTTCACACACGGGCGCCCGTCGTGGCCGACCTGTCCGCCAACGGCTTTGGCGTGGGGCGCGAACTCTTTGCCCGGCTGCGGGCCGGCGCAGGCCCCGCGACCGAGGGCGCATCCATCCTGTTCTGACCTCGGCGCGGCGTGATGCGGATCTGGCGGGCGTCAGCCCGCCTTTTCCTCAAGCCGCATCCACTCGGTTTCGGCAGCCACCAGCGCCGCCTGACGCTCGGCCAACAGGTCTGACGCGCGGCGGGCCTTTGCCGGGTCGCGGGTGAACAGGTCCGGCGTCGCCAGAAGCTCGGTCAGCTTGGCAATCTCGCCTTCCAGCCGGGAAATCAGGTCGGGCAGGTCATCCAGCCGCTTGCGTTCGGTAAAGGTCAGCGCCGGTTTCGCCGCCGATGCCGCCGGTTTCACCGAAACCGCTCCGCCCGTTTGCCGCTGGGCGAAACCGGACGGGGCGGCGGCGGGTGCCAGCGCGCGCTGCGCCTGCATATCAGACCAGCCACCAGCGTAGACCGTCGCACGGCCCTGCCCTTCCAGCAATACGGTCTGGTTGGCCACACGGTCGATGAAGTCGCGGTCGTGGCTGACCAGCAGCACGGTGCCGGGGTAATCGCCCAGAATATCCTGCAACAGGTCCAGCGTTTCGACGTCCAGATCGTTGGTCGGCTCGTCAAGGATCAGCAGGTTCGATTCGCGCGCCATCAGACGGGCCAGCAGCAGGCGGGCCTTTTCGCCGCCCGACAACGACTTGACCGGCGCGCGGGCCTGCCCTTCGTCGAACAGGAAGTCCTTGAGGTACCCGACCACATGCTTGGGCACGCCGCGCACCATCACCTGATCCGACGCGCCCGATACCCGCATCTGCGGATCGTTGGTCAGGCTGTCCCAAAGGCTGGCCTCGGGGTCAAGCTGGGCGCGGGACTGGTCGAACACCGCCATCTCAAGGCTGGTGCCCAGCGTCACCGTGCCGCTGTCGGGCGCCATGTCGCCGGTCAGCAGGCGCAGCAGAGTGGTCTTGCCCGCACCGTTGGGGCCGACAAAGGCCACACGGTCGCCGCGCATGACCCGCAGCGAAAAGTCGCGGATCACCGGACCGGCGCCGAAATCCTTGGTGATGCCCACCGCCTCGATCACACGCTTGCCCGATTGCGACCCGGCGTCGAATTCCAGTGCGGCAGTGCCCTGTCGGCGGATCTGCGAGGCCCGTTCGGCCCGCAGCGCCTGTAGCGCGCGGACGCGGCCCTGATTGCGCTTGCGGCGGGCGGATATGCCTTCGACCGCCCATTTCGCTTCGGCCTTGATCTTGCGGTCGAGTTTGTGGCGGGCGGCGTCTTCGTCCGCCCAGACCTGTTCGCGCCAGTCCTCGAACCCGTCAAAGCCCGAATCTCTCCGACGCGCCACGCCGCGGTCAAGCCAGAACGTGGCCTTGGTCAGCCGCCGCAGAAAGGCGCGGTCGTGGCTGATGAGTACAAAGGCCGCGCGGGTTTCCATCAGGAAGGATTCGAGCCATTCGATTGCCGCGATGTCCAGATGGTTGGTCGGTTCATCCAGCAGCATCAACTCGGGTTCCCCGGCGATCAGCCGCGCCAGCGCCGCCCGCCGCCGTTCGCCGCCCGACGCGGTGGCAACCGGGGTTTCCGGGTCGAAATGCAGCCCTTCGGCAGCGGCGGCCACGCGCCATTCCTCGCCTTCCGGCAGGTCAGCGGCGGCAAAATCGCCCAAGGTGGCAAAGCCCGAAAGATCGGGGTCCTGCTCCATATACCCCACGGTGACACCCGGCGGCACGACGCGGGCGCCGGAATCGGCCAGCACCTGACCGGCCATGATCTTCATCAGGGTCGATTTGCCGGACCCGTTGCGCCCGACCAGCGCCACCCGGTCGCCCTGCTGGACAACCAGATCGAGCCCGTCGAACACGGGATTACCGCCGAAGGTCAGCGAGATGGAGGATAACTGGAGAAGGGGTGCGCGCGCCATGCCGGGGCGTTAGGCCGCCTTGCCGGAAAGGTCAAGGCGCCACGAATTTTCCTTGCGAATCGACCTTGCCCACGTATGATTTTGCCTGCGACGTCTTTCTATCGACCCCCTGTCTGCCACCAGGCGCCAGTCCTCGACCTGACTTGACTGCGCCGGGCCGCCGCAATGGTGCGGGCGGCCGTACAGACATGGAGTTGTCACGATGGCCAAAGGCACCGTGAAATGGTTCAACACCACCAAGGGTTACGGCTTTATCGCCCCTGAAGGCGGCAGCCGGGACGTGTTCGTGCACATCACCGCGCTGGAGCGGGCGGGCATCCGGGCGTTGAAGGACGGCCAGCCGGTGACGTTCGACATCGAAAAATCGCGTGACGGCCGCGAATCCGCGACCAACCTTGCGCTGGCCTGACAAGGGCGCAACGACTGCAACAGGCAGAGGGCGGTCCCGAACAGGGCCGCCCTTTACCATTTGTGAAAGATGAAGAACGCACCAAAGCCGATGAAAGCGAACCCGACCAGGTGGTTCCAGGCCAGCGGCTCCTTGAGATACAGCACCGAGAAGGCCGCAAAGACCGAAAGGGTGATGACCTCTTGAATGGTCTTGAGTTCGGCGGCGCTGAAATGGCCGTGGCCGATCCGGTTCGCAGGCACCTGCAACACATATTCAAAGAACGCTATGCCCCAGCTGATCAGGATCACCGTGATCAGTGGCGCGGTCTTGAACTTCAGATGGCCATACCACGCAAAGGTCATGAAGATATTGGAGGCCAGCAGCAGGCCGATGGTGACAACAGGCACAGGCAAGGACATGGTGCGCTCCGAAGGGGTTTCGGTGCAGGCGTAGCCGGTCCAAGGGGGCGTGGAAAAGGGGGAACCGGCGGGCCCCGATTAGCGACTTTGCAATTAGCGAACCGAGCGCTGCACAAGTTTTGCAAATTTTCGGCTTTCCGCTTTGCGGCATGCGCCCCCTGCCTTATGGTGCGCCGCAACAAACGGGGGAGACCGGAATGAAGGACATCCTGAGCCAGCTTGAAGACCGCCGCGCCGTGGCCCGGCAAGGCGGCGGCGCACGTCGGGTCGAAGCCCAGCATGCCAAGGGCAAGCTGACCGCGCGCGAGCG
>JAUXPG010000490.1 GCA_030683915.1 Gemmobacter sp. | reverse complement strand
GAACGGCGTCCCGGCATCGTGCACCGCATCGACAAGGAAACCAGCGGCCTGCTTGTGGCGGCGAAATCGGACCGCGCGCATCAGGGTCTGTCGGCGCAGTTTGCCGCACATGACGTGCACCGGCATTATCTGGCTTTGGTGCACGGGGTGCCTTCGGTTGGCGACCCGCGCCTGCGCGGCGTGGCGGGGGTCAGCGTGGAGGCGGGCGGTGTCATCCGCATTGGCACCCAGATCGACCGGCACCGCACCGACCGGCAGCGCCAGTCGGTGGTGGCAGGCGGCGGGCGCCATGCCGTGACGCGGGCGCGCGTGATCGAGGCATTCGGCACGCCGCCTGCACTTGCCCTGGTCGATTGCTGGCTGGAGACGGGGCGCACCCATCAGATCCGGGTGCATCTGGCACATGCAGGGCACGGGCTGGTCGGTGACCCGACCTATGGCGGGCGGCGCAAGGCCAGCGGCAAGGCGCTGGGCGCCGAAGCCGCAGCCGCGGTCGACGGCTTTGCACGGCAGGCCTTGCACGCCGCAACACTGGGGTTTGTTCATCCGGTCACCGGCGCGGACCTGCATTTCGAAAGCCCGCTGCCGCCCGACATGGCCGCGCTGATGGCCGTTTTGCGCCGCGGCGCGGGCGCGGTCACAAAGTCCTGACCGCCCCGCCCCCTTGTCTCGCGACGGAACCCTTCTTACCTCTGCGTTAATACCGGCGTGAGATCAAAGGCAGAGCATTGCTGCCGCACACTGGAACAGGGACCCTAGACATGAGCACCTATACCAGCCTGCCAGCCCCGAGTCCGGAACAGGGGCTGAACCGCTACCTTCAGGAAATCCGCAAGTTTCCGCTGCTGGAGCCGGAAGAAGAGTACATGCTGGCCAAGCGTTGGGTCGAGGATCAGGACTCATCTGCCGCGCACCGGCTGGTGACCAGCCACCTGCGGCTGGCCGCGAAGATCGCCATGGGGTATCGCGGCTATGGCCTGCCGCAGGCCGAGGTGATTTCCGAGGCAAACGTCGGCCTGATGCAGGCGGTCAAGCGGTTTGACCCCGAACGGGGCTTTCGCCTTGCCACCTATGCGATGTGGTGGATACGCGCCAGCATTCAGGAATACATCCTGCGGTCATGGAGCCTTGTGAAACTGGGCACCACCAGCGCGCAGAAAAAGCTGTTCTTCAACCTGCGCAAGGCGAAATCCCGCATCGGTGCGCTGGAGGAAGGCGACCTGCGCCCCGAAAACGTGGCCCGGATCGCGCATGATCTGAACGTGACCGAGACCGAGGTGGTGGACATGAACCGCCGCCTGTCAGGGGGCGACGCCAGCCTGAATGCCACGGTCGGGTCGGATGGCGAGGGATCGACCCAGTGGCAGGACTGGCTGGAGGATGAAGACGCCGATCAGGCGGGCGCCTATGAGGCGCGCGACGAGATGGAGGCGCGGCTGACCCTGCTGACGCGCGCCATGGAGGCGCTGAACGAACGCGAGCGCGATGTGCTGACCCAGCGGCGGCTGTCGGAAGACCCGGTGACGCTGGAGGATCTGTCGTCGCTTTATGGCGTCAGCCGTGAGCGGATCCGCCAGATCGAGGTGCGCGCGTTCGAGAAGCTGCAAGCCCGCATGACCGAGCTTGCACGCGAAAGCGGCATGCTGGAACGCGCCTGAAGCGGCCAGCGTCGGGGGGCCCTGCCCCCCCGGCGCCCCCTTGGGCATCTGCCCCCTTACCCGCGCGAGAATGCCCGCAGCCTGCCGCAGTCTTGCCACCATCGCCATGCAGTGTCGCGCAAGACCCCCTTGCGAGGTGCCGCGATGAACATGCATGTCAACAGCGTTTCCAATGTCCAGCCGCCGCCCGGCCCGCGCACCTTGACCGAGGTCGGGCTTGGCGCGGTGATGATGCGGGACATCCTGCTCAAGACCATGTTCCGCATGAACCTGACGCTGGTCAGCGATCTGGCGCGAATCCTTTGTCTGCCGGTGCCGCTGACGCAGGAACTTGTGGACATGGCGCGCGGGCAGCGGCTGGTGGAGGCGACCGGCACGCTGCACGCCGGAAGCGGCAGCGAAATGGGCTATCAACTGACCGACGGCGGCAAGGCGCGGGCGCTCGATGCGCTGGCCCAGTCCGAGTATTATGGCGCGATGCCGGTGCCGCTGGATGCCTACAAGGCCCAGGTCAAGCGCCAGTCAGTGCGCGACATCAAGCTGAACCGGCAAGAACTGCTGCGCGGCATGGGGCATCTGATCTTGCCGCCCGACCTGATCGACAATCTGGGGCCAGCGGTGACTTCGGGCCGTTCCATCCTGCTTTACGGACCCCCGGGCAACGGTAAGTCCAGCATTTCCAATGGCATCCGCGATGCCTTGGGCGACCGCATCTATGTTCCGCGCGCCATCGAGTATTCGGGCCAGATCATCACCGTCTATGACCCTATCGTGCATGCCGCCGCGTCATCGGCGGTGGACGACCCCGGCAGCTTGCGCCGCACCTCGAACCGGTATGACAACCGCTATGTGCATTGCGAACGCCCCACCGTGATCACCGGCGGTGAACTCAGCCTTGATATGCTGGACCTGACCTATAACGCCACCGCGCGGACCTATCAGGCGTCGCTGCAGCTGAAAGCGACCGGCGGCATCTTCATCATCGACGACCTTGGCCGACAGGCCGAGCCGCCGCAAAAGATCGTCAACCGCTGGATCGTGCCGCTGGAAGAATCGCGCGACATCCTTGCGCTCCAATCGGGCGAAAAGTTCACCGTGCCGTTCGACACGCTGGTGATCTTTTCGACCAACTTCCACCCGAACGACATCTTTGATGGCGCGGCCCTGCGGCGGATTTTCTTCAAGATCAAGATCGACGGGCCGAACCAGGAAAACTTTCTCAAGATCTTTGCCATGGTCGCCAAAAAGAAGGGGATGCCGCTGAACGAGGCGGCGCTGCTGCATCTGCTCAAGGTGAAATACCCCACCATCGACAACAATTATGCCAACTATCAGCCGGTCTATCTGATCGACCAGATGATCTCGTTCTGCCAGTTCGAGGGCATTCCAAACCAGATGACGCCCGAGTTGATTGACCGGGCCTGGGCGAACATGTTCGTCAAGAAAGAAGCCATCGCGCATTGAAGTCGAACGCATTGAACGGAGGACGGGCGGCGCAGCGATGCACCGCCCGTCAATTTTTTCTTGCCCCACCGATGGAGTGCGGATAGTTTAACACTAAACAATCTTACGCCATCGAGGGAGGGCCTTGCCATGGCAGCAAAGAAACCGGCCGACAAGCCGAATGTGTCGAAAGACGACCTGCTGAAGTATTACCGCGACATGCTGCTGATCCGGCGGTTCGAGGAAAAGGCCGGCCAATTGTATGGCATGGGTCTGATTGGCGGGTTCTGCCACCTGTACATCGGGCAGGAAGCCGTGGTGGTCGGGCTGGAAGCCTGCGCCAAGGAAGGCGACAAGCGCGTAACCAGCTACCGCGACCATGGGCATATGTTGGCCTGCGGGATGGATGCCAAGGGTGTCATGGCGGAACTGACCGGGCGCATCGGCGGCTATTCCAAGGGCAAGGGCGGCTCGATGCACATGTTTTCCAAGGAGCGTCATTTCTACGGCGGCCATGGCATCGTGGGCGCGCAGGTGCCGCTTGGCGCGGGCCTTGCCTTTGCCGACAGGTATTTGGGCAATGACAACGTGACCTTCACCTATTTCGGGGACGGGGCCGCGAACCAGGGCCAGGTCTATGAGACCTACAACATGGCCGAGCTGTGGCAGTTGCCGGTGATCTTTGTCATCGAAAACAACGGCTAC